>CALPPJ020000199.1 GCA_943325425.2 Bifidobacterium breve
CCAGATGAAGGTCGCCGATATTTCAATTCACTTGCTCGAAGCCATCGAAAATGGCGAACGGCAATTGGCCAATCCGCCCGCACCGCTCAAGGGCTAGTTAAGCCTTCAGGTGACTGTTCACGAGTGAGCGAAGGTGTTCGATACCGACACCTTTGCTTGCACTCACCCACACAATGTCTCCTTGATCGAGCATGCATCCGGCAGCAAGATCTTTCTTGCGCGTCGCACGTTTAGATGACTTCACTTTGTCGTGCTTTGTTGCAACAACGGTGTGCGGCACGCCATTGGCACGCAACCACGTGAGCATCTGTACATCAAGTTTGGTCGGCCCAATTTCGCCATCAACTAAAACGTAAACGTTCACCAGTTCTTCGCGATCGAGCAGATAACCCTCAATCATTTTTTGCCAGCCTTGCTTGATGCGCCCAGGCACTGCGGCATACCCGTAACCAGGCAAGTCAACGAGGGTGCTTCCGTTAGGCAAAGCAAACAGGTTGATCAGTTGCGTACGACCGGGCGTGTTTGAAACACGCGCAAGTTGTTTGTGATTCGCCAAGGCGTTAATCAAAGATGACTTGCCCACGTTTGATCGACCGACGACTGCAACCTCAGCGGGCGATTCCGGGAGTGTGCTGATATCAACTGCCGAAGTCACGAATGTCAGTTGTAATGGCCCAGTCATGACCTGCAGTGTACGGACTTAACTACGGGAGATTGTTCTCTGCATCAGTTCCAGGGATATCAAAGCGAGTATCCGAAAT
This sequence comes from Bifidobacterium breve, assembly GCA_943325425.2. GTDB lineage: Bacteria > Actinomycetota > Acidimicrobiia > Acidimicrobiales > Ilumatobacteraceae > Casp-actino8. The sequence goes on from CALPPJ020000199.1 coordinate 762, forward strand.
CTCGGCGAGATCGGACAATTGACTGACCTTGGTCCCGCCAGCGCTGATAGTCACCAACTGATTCTGCGCAATCACGGCTCGTCGAATCGGGAACCACTGGAACAAACGTCCCTGTTCAGTCAATGTGGTGCCGTCAAGTTTGAGCACGACCGCAGACTCGCAACCCGTTCCACCCATCTCATTACACACCAGTTCTTTTGGCACGACAATCTGACCAGTCTCGGGCCACCACAAGAACGCGTGTGGATCCGAGGTGGCTTCGCTCCATTGAGCGATCTCGGCTGTCGCAACCTGCAACGGTTTACTTGGGTCTGAAACATCAAACACAGCAACCTGCGCACCAGTAATTTGCCCTGTGTCGGTACCAGACATCCCAACTGTGATGACTCGATCACCATCAATGGGCTTCAAGTACGTCGAATAACCAGGCACCTTCAACTCACCGACAAGCTCTGGTTCGGTGGGATCAGAAAGGTCGAGCACATACAACGGATCAACTTGTCGGAAAGTCACGACGTAGCCACGCGGTCCATCAAAGCGAACTCCTTGAATTGTTTCACCTCGGCCCATGCCGTTTACTGCACCGATTTCAAGGAGTTCTTCGCCAGCGACTTTGAGAATGTGTACGCCGTTGTCTTGTCCGCCACCGAAGTCGTAGTCATAAGACGTTGTGGCGACACGCAAGACGCCTTCGTATTCAGACATTGAATACGAATTCAACAAAGTTCCAACTACTCGGCCAGAAGCAACATACGCCAGACCCGATGCATCAGCACTAAAAGTAAAGGCATGAATATCTGTGTATGGAGGTTCTTGACGAGTAGGAACATACTGCTCAAATACTGCGTCATCCCAACGAGTTGTCGAAACATAGAGGCTGTCGGTGGATGTATAACTGCTCGTTGATTGAGCAAGAATTCCAATTGTTCCCGCTGGGACTTCTGCCGAAGCATTCATATCAATTGAAGCAACCCAGGAGACTCCCCAACCACTGAATTGCGTTGGATAACCAAGTTTCGTGCAGTCAATCGCGGGAGATTTAGTTCCCCAGGTCCCTTTTGGTCCTTCTTCAAAAGTGCGCGGCACAAAATCATCAATCGTGAGTGCATTCACAACTTCAATGTTCTTCGTCTCGGCAGCATCCAATGAATCTTGCGAACCATCGCGTGGCGAAACAAAATTGACTCGGTTCAGAAATGAACTATTCAAGACGATATGAACTTGCCCGTTGACAGCTCGCACCGACACCGCCGAACCTTCAAGATGATCACGTCGTGTCAATTCAAGCGAGCCATCGGTAATCGAAAAATTCGAAACAATCGTGTCAGCAGAGCTGCTCCAGGTCATAGTTGCAATCACGAGGTGATCACCAGCAAGCACCATCTGCGAATCACCTTGCGGTAAATCAATCTCACTCAATAGCACTGCATTATCAATATCTACACTCCGCACGCGGTTGTCAATAATGCTGTACACATATCGGCCGTCGGTTTCGACAATGTCTCCTTCATCAACGTTCACTTCTTGTGTATTCGTTGTTGAAGTTCCCGGCATTGGTGCGAAATCTGCACCAGAAGATTCATCTGAAGCAGGAGCTTCGGTTGATGCGGCCATGTCGCCTTCAATTCCACCCGATCTCCAACTTGCATACATATATGGGTAAGTCTCAAGTCCGTAAGGCCCGACTCGTTTCAACATTTCAGCCTTCGTCCAATCAAGGACTGATTCACAATCATTGAAACCGGCATACGTTGAAATATCGTTCGTCGAATTGTCGGTGTTTGTTGAACCATCAGGCGATGAACCAGGCGATAACTCGCTCGATGAACAACCAACGAATAAAAGGCCGGCGCACATACCAGCGTGTAAAACTGCGAGAGTTTTCTTCATATCTTTCAGACGATATGGGGCTTCCTAAAAGTTCCACTCCACAAAAGATTCTTATAAAAGTCCTAAAGCCTGTAGTTCGGCACCAATTGTCGTGCTATCTCCATGACCAGTGTGAACAATTGTCTCAGCAGGTAAACCAAACAACTTGCGACGAATTGATGCAACGATGGTGTCGTAATCGCTAAAGCTTCGACCAGTTGCGCCGGGCCCGCCACAAAAGAGGGTGTCACCGCTAAAGACTGCGTCACCACCGTCGTTAGTTGCTCCCACAACGTGAAAACAACAACCTCCCGGCGAATGTCCTGGCGTATGGATAACGCCAATCTCAGTCGATGCGACTTTCAAAATGCCGCCATGTGCCAATGGCCCATCAGGCTGCAAGTCTGGGTAAACAACTTGCCACAACATGAGGTCATCGGGGTGCAACAAAATCGGAGCATCAACGACATCTTGCAAGGCCATCGCAGCGTTGATGTGATCGTTGTGACCATGTGTCAACGCGATCGCCTTGACGCGACGACCATTGATTGCTTCAACGATCGGCGCAGCATCGTGGGCGGCGTCAATCACAATCACTTCGCGATCATTGCCGACCAACCAAATGTTGTTCGTTACTTCCCATTCGCCACCATCAAGCGCGAAAATTCCAGTGGTGTTTACTAACTCGATCAAAGCAAAACCACACTTCGCAAAACTTCGCCGCGCTCCATGCGATGGAACGCCTGCTCAATTTCGGACAGACCAATCGTCTCGGTCACGAAATCTTCTAGTGGCAAACGGCCTTGAAGATGCAAATCAACTAACAATGGGAAGTCGCGGCTTGGCAAGCAATCGCCGTACCAACTTGGCTTCATCGCTCCGCCACGACCAAAGAAATCAATCATCGGGATATTGGGCATCACCATGTCGGGAGTCGGCACGCCGACTTGCACAACAGTTCCGGCGAGGTCACGAGCATAAAAAGCCTGACGCAACACTTCTGGATGACCAACCGCTTCGATACACACATCGGCACCTAATCCATTGGTTGCTGCTTGAACCGCAGCAACTGGTTCGGTGTTGCGCGCATTGACAGTGTGTGTTGCACCAAACTGGCGAGCCCATTCGAGTTTGCGATCGTCAAGGTCGACCGCGACAATCGTCGTCGCACCGGCAAGACGTGCCCCTGCGATTGCGGCATTTCCGACGCCTCCACAACCAAAGACTGCAACACTGCTCCCACGCTGAACTTCGCCCGTCAACATTGAGGCACCGATACCGGCCATGACACCACAGCCAAGTAGACCTGCGACTGCGGGAGATGCCAGAGGATTCACCAGTGTGCATTGACCCGCAGCAACCAATGTCATTTCAGCA
>CALPPJ020000200.1 GCA_943325425.2 Bifidobacterium breve
CTGATGACGAACTCGTACGCTTTCATCACCTCGCTACAGACAGTGGGCTCGATGTTCTTTTTGAAATTCATGACGAGCGAGAACTTGAACGGGCGCTGACTGCTGAGGCAAAAATCGTTGGGGTTAACCAGCGCGATTTAGTCACTTTTCAAGTTGACCATGCTCGTGCATTGCGGATGGCTAACCAAATACCCGACGGTGTCGTGCGAGTCGCCGAAAGCGGTGTGCGTCATGCTCAGGACGCGGCCGAATTACATAACGCTGGATATCACGCTGTTTTGGTTGGCGAGAGTCTGGTGACAGCGCCTGACCCAGCAGAAGCGGTCAGATTGTTGCGGACAGCCGCTCTGTAACGAACGCTTGATTGCTGCAGTATCCACTGTGGTTTCTATGTTGAGCGGTACGGTGTCATTATGTTCGTGAAAATTTGTGGCATCACGAATGAGGATGATGCTCTTCTTGCCGTGGCTATGGGTGCCGACGCAGTTGGCTTCGTGTTTGCTCCCTCAACGCGCCAGGTTTCGGCTCAAGTTGTCTATGACATCACTCGGCGATTGCCACCCGAGATATTGACAGTCGGAGTATTTAAAGATGAACTCCCTGATCGGATTTTTGACATCGTGTCGAAGTCGGGAGTAAAGGCAGTACAACTCCATGGACATGAACCCGTTTCCACCGTGGCTGCCTTAGCCGACAACGTGCGTTGGATAATTAAGGCTGTCGCTGCAGGTTCGCGTGAAGCGCGAATCGCGAATCAATTCGGAACTGACCTGATTTTGGTTGATGCTCCAGAAGCCGGATCGGGAAGGGTGTTTGACTGGTCGTTAACCGATCAGATCCCCTCAGGAATTCGCCTCATCCTGGCTGGGGGATTAACTCCCGAGAATGTGGCCGAAGCGGTGAACTATGTGAACCCATGGGGAGTGGATGTGTCGTCGGGCGTTGAATCAGCTCCTGGCAAAAAAGATGCAATCAAACTGCGCCGTTTTATCGCTAATGCTCGAGCGGCTGCACCGCCGGAGGACCCGACTTCGGGTCTCAATGAATTCCCCTACGACTGGGCTGACGAATAACAAATCGTTGATTTCCATTAAACGACTAGGCACTTTGCAACTTGGAGTGCGAACATAGAGAGTCTGTTGTGAGGAGTGAAGTGTCTATTTCAGAGCAATCAATTATGTCCGAACCATCTGAAGCGGGCCGTTTCGGCGAGTTCGGAGGTCGTTTCGTCCCCGAAACCTTGGTGCCGGCGTGTCAAGAACTTGAAGCGTCTTTTCGTGAGGCGTGGGCTGATCCCGTATTTCGCGCCGAGTTAGATCAAGTTCTTCGCGAATATGCCGGTCGACCGTCAATGATCACCGAGTGTTATCAACTCGGAGCAAAGTTGGGCATCCGGTTAGTGCTGAAACGCGAAGACCTGAATCACACGGGATCCCACAAAATCAACAACGTGCTGGGTCAAGTGTTGCTGGCGAAGCGAATGGGAAAGAAGCGCATCGTTGCGGAAACTGGTGCTGGTCAACATGGAGTTGCCTCAGCTACCGCTGCAGCCCTCATGGGAATGTCATGCAAGGTGTACATGGGAGCAGTGGACGTCGAACGCCAAGCGCTCAACGTTTTTCGGATGAAGCTTCTCGGGGCCGAAGTCGAAGCGGTTCATAGTGGCAGTCGTACCCTCAAAGACGCAGTGAACGAAGCAATGCGTGATTGGGTCGCCTCAGTTGAATCAACGCATTATTGCTTGGGCTCAGTGATGGGACCCCACCCTTATCCATGGATGGTTCGTGAGTTCCATCGAGTGATTGGTTCAGAGGCGCGCGAGCAATGTCTAGAGCGTTATGGCAAAGATCCTGATTTTGTGGTGGCCTGCGTTGGCGGGGGATCTAACGCAATCGGAATCTTCTCGGGTTTTGTCGATACAGACGCACGGTTGATCGGTGTTGAGCCAGCAGGTGGAGCGGCAGTCGGTCGAGGACAACCAGGAGTTGTGCACGGCATGAGGAGCTATCTCATGCAAGACGAATATGGTCAAGTGCAAGAGGCACATTCAATCTCAGCTGGTCTTGATTACCCAGGTGTTGGACCGGAGCATTCGTATTTGGCATCAATTGGTCGAGCCGAATATCCAACCGTCACTGACGCAGAAGTCATTGAGGCTTTCCAATTGATGGCGAAAACCGAAGGCATCATTCCGGCTCTTGAATGTGCACATGCGTTGGCATGGATTACCCGCGAGGCACCAAAAATGCAAGGAAAAACGGTGCTGATGAACCTGTCAGGCCGAGGCGATAAAGATGTTGGCCAAATGATGGAGATTCTCGGATGAGCGCCACGGTGTTGACATCTCTTGAGGCCACGTTGCGCGCCAAACGTGATGCGGGCCGCAAGATTCTTGTTCCCTATGTCACCGGCGGGCTCAAAGGTTGGACGGATGCGATTCGGGCAGCCGCAGCCAATGGAGCCGATGTGATTGAAATCGGTTTGCCTTTTTCTGATCCGGTAATGGATGGTCCGATTATCCAAGAGGCCTCACAACGAGCGTTGGATGACGGAGCGACTCCAGTTTCTATTTTGGAGGGAGTCCGGACTCTTGACGTTGATGTGCCTCTCGTCGTGATGTGTTATTACAACACGGTTCATCACGCAGGGCATGAAAGGTTTGCATCGCAATTGGTGCAAGCAGGTATTACGGGAGCGATTATTCCCGATCTGCCACTCGAAGAATCGGGGCCGTGGTGCTCTGCGGCTGACGCGGTCGGATTGTCCACGATTATGTTGGCTGCACCGACTGCGCCCGATGAACGTTTGCCGAGGGTGTGTGCGCGGGCTCGAGGGTTTGTGTATTCAGTTGGTTTGTTGGGTGTGACAGGTGAGCGAACAGAGTTAGCTGCAACGGCGAGTCAATTGGCGAGTCGTCTCAAGAAGATCACGGACGTTCCTGTCATCATTGGAGTGGGCGTGTCAAATAGTGCTCAGGCAGTTGAAGCCTGCAAAGTTGCGGACGGAATCGTTCAGGGAGCCTCAGTGGTGCGACGCCTGATGGAGGGTGGCGCTGACGCAGTTGGGGCATATGTAGCGGAAGTGCGTGCCGCGATTGACGCCGGATAATCAGGGATTCACTTGGGCATGTGGTGACGAAGTTCATAGCACGATTTAGTGTTAAATGAAGTTTCGTTTCAAAATCTCTGTCATCATGTTTGGACATCCCTTCCCAATTAGGAGAAATACATGAAGAAGTTATTAGCCCCCCTAGCCATTATCGGTTTGTTGGTTTCTTGCGGAGGCGACGATTCAGATGTCGCGTCAACTGAAGCCCCCACCACTGAAGCTCCTGCCGATGAATCAATGACCTCAGAGGCACCTGCCGAAGAAGCACAAGACATCGTTGCCATCGCCAGCGCAAATGAAGACTTCTCGACCTTGGTAGCTGCAGTTGCTGCAGCTGGACTTGTCGAAACCCTTCAGGGCGAAGGCCCGTTCACCGTTTTCGCTCCGACCAACGAAGCCTTCGCAGCCCTTCCCGCAGGATTGGTTGACAAGTTGTTGCTCCCCGAGAACAAAGAAGTACTCGTGAAGATCTTGACCTACCACGTGGTGTCGGGCGCCGTTATGGCCGCTGATGTCACTGCAGGTGAAGTTCCTTCAGTTGAGGGTCAGAACATCACCGTCACCACCGAAGGTGGCGTCATGGTGAATAACGCCAACGTAGTAGCAACCGACATCGTTGCTTCAAATGGCGTCATCCACGTGATTGATGCAGTGATTCTTCCCCCAGACGTAGATCCTTCTGCTCTCTGAGTTGAAGAGAAATAGTGAAACGTTGAAGGCGGGCCTCCGGGTCCGCCTTCAGTCGTTCTCGGACTTGGCGTCAGAAGTGTCAGAATTGGAGTCGTGAACCCTGCGAAAATGAATGAAGTAACGAAGTGTGAGCTCTGCGAAGCAGCTCGATTTACCGAGTGGTATTAC
>CALPPJ020000201.1 GCA_943325425.2 Bifidobacterium breve
ATGACAACGGTGTGGGGTCTGCGACTTGGTATCTACTTGTTCTGGCGCAACTCGGGCCATGGTGAGGATTTTCGCTATCGCGCGATGCGCAAACATTGGGGACCGCGATTCCCAATCATCAGTTTGGTGACAGTGTTTGGTTTGCAGGGCACATTGATGTGGATTGTGTCGTTGCCAGTGCAAATTGGTCAATCAGATTCATCACCCGAAGTCGGTGTGATCGCAATTGTTGGAATCATCGTCTATCTCATCGGTTTGTTCTTTGAAGTTGTTGGCGATGCCCAACTGACGCGTTTTAAAGCTGATCCTTCAAACGCCGGCAAAGTGATGGATCAGGGTTTGTGGAAGTTCACGCGTCATCCAAATTATTTCGGTGATTCATGTGTGTGGTGGGGCATCGCAATTGTTGCCGCCGAATCCGGAAGTGGTGCCTGGGGATTCATCGGGGCCGCGGTCATGACATATTTCTTGCGTCGAGTGAGCGGTGTGACTTTGCTTGAGAGGTCACTGAAGAAGCGACGCGAAGGTTACGACGCATACATTGCGCGAACTAGCCCCTTCTTCCCCCACCCACCCAAAAAGATCTGACTCAGCACCCTGAGCACCTAGTGTGGTTGGGTGAATCAAAGCGAAACGACAACTGAAAAGAAATCGTTTCGTTTTCGAGCTGCAGCTTTGTTGCTTGCCATCGTGATGGTTGGCACCGGTATCTCCATGATGGTGTCAGCTCATCTTGGAGTTGCTCCAGCTGATGTGTTCTCAACAGGTGGAGCAAAGCAACTCAATATTGGTGTTGGCACGATGGGCTGGATTAGTGGAGCACTCTTCACGCTGTTTGCAATTGCCGTCAAGCGTCCGCCAACTTGGGGAACTTTGATCGGCACTGTTTTGGTTGGTCAAGTGGTGAACATCGTTTTGCCACTCATGCCCGAACCAGAACTGATGTTGTGGCGCGTAGTGATGATGGTTGTGGGAATGGCATTGTTGTACTTCGCGATTTCTGTCGGGGTCGCGACGACGCTTGGTACCGGCCCGATGGAACTTCTGATGCTTGGCCTCAATGACAAAGGTTTAAGTATGCAAGTTGGACGCTGGGGCATCGAAGGCGTAGTTGTTACTGCTGGAATATTGCTCGGTGGACAAATTGGAATAGGCACAATTCTGTTTGTCATCTTGACCGGACCAGTCTTGGCACGAACGTTGCCACCAATGGTGCGATTTATGGGTACCGATGTGATTCAGCAACCAACAGGGATTGATGCTTAAGGTTTTTTCGGTATACGGCTTGACAAGATGTTATTTGTCTCAAGAGCACTGATTTCGTCGTCACTCATATTCAAGATGTCGCGAAGCACGTTGCGATTATCTTCACCGCGATAGCGCGGCTCGCCAGAAGTTCCGACTTGGCTATTCGTGAAGTGCCACGGTGCATTCGGAATACGCACCTTGCCACCGATTCGATCGGGAACCGAAGTGATTGCACCCCTCGCAATTGACCAATCACTTTCCGCTAATTCTCGAACGCTGCGCATGACCCCAACGGCTAATCCAAATTGGGCACAGCGATCTTCAAAGGCTTCCGCGTTGGGCAAGGTCATTGCCCAATTTCGCATTTCATCTTGCAGTGCACCCAAGTTGCGAAGGCGCGTCTGCACATCAGCAAATCGAGGATCGATTAAGAGTTCAGGTCGATCCATCGTGTTCACGATGATTTCAAAAGTTCCGCGTTCGGCTGGATGTCCGCTGATGACAACCGTGCTGCCATCGGCAACTTGCATGATGGGATAGTCGCCGGGCTGGAAAGATCGAATCCAGTTGGGATCAATGACTCCGTCATACAACTCATCGTGGACATGTTCGTTGACGTACAACATTGTTTCGGCCATTGAGACATCAATGCGTTCACCTTGTCCTGACCGTTCGCGTTGAAATAGTGCGGCAAGAATCGCGGTGGTCATTTCGAGGGCAGTGTAAGTGTCGGCGTGTGACCATGGATCATTTGAGTAATCACCGCCACGAGCATCACCCTGCATGCGCGTCATTCCACTTTCGGCGCCGATCACTGTTGCATACGCTCGGCGATGAACCCACGGACCATCGGCTCCGTAACCACTGATTGAGGCATAGATCAGTCGTGGATTGATTTTGGCCAGTGTTTCATAACTGAGACCGAGTCGATTCATGACGCCGGCACGATAATTCTCAAGAACAACATCGCTCTCTGCCGCGAGACGGCGAAAAATCTCGGCACCCTCGGGTGTTGACAAATCAAGACTGATGCATTTCTTGCCGGCATTTTGTTGAATGAAATAGGTCGCCAAAGAACCGACACGTGGACTCGAGAATCGAGTGAGGTCACCTTCGGGTGGTTCCACCTTGATGACCTCAGCACCGTAATCACACAACATACGACCGCAATGTGGACCAGCAAGAACTCGCGTCAAGTCAAGGACTCGAATACCTGCGAGCGGCGAAGTTTGCTGATTCATCTTTCTATGATGCCTTGTTTGGCACAGTAGTGGCGAATGCTCAACAAATTGTTTGCTCTATGACGCGAGGTAGCGCTTCAATGCAAGCCGAATGACTTCACTGCGGGTTTGACCTGAATCGTGCACTCGAAGATCCAATTCGTCAACCAAATCTGTATCGAGTCTGACCGGAATAATGACTGAAGGGTCTTTTCCAAGCCGAGGACGACCTCTGAGACGTTTGATCTGCGAAAGGTCAAATTGTTCATGCTCGATTTTGGTTGACAAGTTTTCTATTTCGTCATCGTTGATAACTCGGCCACTCTTCAGCACATAGTGAGGATTTGCTTTCTTCATGACTGGTTATCTTTCCAGGAGAGGATGAAATTGTTGACGAAGGAACATTGAATGAATAATGAGCAGTTCATCTTTGTTGGTAACGATCCCGATGAGTTCAAGAAAATTTCCATGTGTATCTGGTCCAATGATCAAAATTCGCGCCGGTTCGTAGGAGTCCTCAATACGGAAGTGATGGCGAGAGAAGTTGAGGCCGTGTTGAATATCTGAAACTGACTGCCCGTGTTTAAAGGCGGAAGGGTGGATGTGAACTTCAGAATATTGTAATACGAAAATAGGTAACCGCAAAAGCCGCCTTTTCTGTTTTCTCTTTTTCACCACTTTGTTATGTGGGTCGCTTGCCAGCAACTGGGGCGAATGTGACACGATCTCTGCATGTCTTCTACGCGCAATCCCCACCCACTGTCAGGCCAAGTCGCACTCATTACCGGAGGAGGCTCGGGCATCGGACTGGGCTGTGCTCGCGAACTTGTCCAAGATGGCGCGACAGTTATGTTGGCCGCTCGCAATGTGGAGCGACTTGAATCTTCGGCAAACGAACTTCGTTCCATTGCTGAAGGTGGAGCGCAAGTATTGACGGTCGCGTGCGATGTCACCAGTGAAGAGAGTGTTGCCAATGCCTGCACGGCGGCAAACAACTCTGGCAAATTCACGATGGTGGTTGCCAATGCCGGGTACGGCGGTGGTGGACCAATCCACTTGACATCACTCGAAGACTGGAATGGAATCCTTGGCACCAATCTCACCGGTGCGTTTTTGACGATCAAACATTCGGTGAGTCATCTTGCTGCTCAAGGTGGTGGCTCAATAGTTGCAATCTCTTCAATCGCTGGTCCAGTGACGCATCGCTTCATGACTCCGTATGACGTATCGAAAGCCGGACTCGAGATGTTGATTCGTCAAACCGCCGATGAACTCGGTTGTCGAAACATTCGCGCGAACGCAGTTCGACCTGGACTCGTTCCGACCGATGCAACTGAAGGCATCATGACACTCGATGTGATCTTGAATGATTACCTTGAGCAAATGCCATTGGGTCGTGTTGGAAGCACGGAAGACATTGGCAAACTTGTGCGCTTCTTACTTGGTGATGAAAGTTCTTGGATCACCGGTACTTGTATTAGTGC
>CALPPJ020000202.1 GCA_943325425.2 Bifidobacterium breve
CGCTCGGTTTACCTCGATCTCGCAACTGCAGTTCTTGAAGATCAAGTTGATGCCTTACACGCGGTTGCCGCAGATCACCCTGAACTAGATCTTGATCGCGTAGCTATTCGCGGTTGGAGCTTTGGCGGCTACTTGGCTGCGCTCGCTGTATTACGACGACCCGATGTCTTTCACTCGGCCGTTGCCGGCGCACCAGTGACCGAATGGCGCTTGTACGACACGTTCTATACCGAGCGTTACTTAGGCAACCCAGCAGTTGAAGCGGCTCCTTATGATGCGACTTCGCTGATTAACGAAGCCCACAAGCTGAGTCGGCCATTGTTGTTAGTACACGGACTCGCCGACGACAATGTTGTTGCGGCTCACACACTGCAGTTCTCGTCGGCATTGTTGGCTGCAGGTAAACCACATGAAGTGTTGCCACTGAGTGGAGTCACACACATGACCCCGCAGGCAGTCGTGGCAGAAAACTTGTTATTGCACCAACTCGACTTCTTACGCCGAACCCTCTAACCCTTGGGCGCGTAAACGTGCCAGAAATGGCACCTTTGACGCCCATGAATTATGGATTGCGGGCTTCGGCGATTCGCGGCCGACCAGTGAGATCGTTCGCAATCGCCACATCAACAAACCCACAGCCCTCAAGCAACGCTTTCACCGCGTCACCTTGTTGATAGCCGATCTCGAACACCAACCAGCCACCACTACGTAACCACTCACGTGCATTACGAGCAATCGCGCGCACATCGTCAAGCCCATCAGCGCCAGCGAACAATGCCGAATGGGGTTCGTACTCAAGCACTGACTCGGCAACTTCTGGGTCGCCTTCAGCGATATACGGAGGATTACTGACAACCACATCGATCTCGCCGCGAATATCAACCGGTAAAGCCTCAAACCACGAGCCATGGTTCACGCGTACATTCGCGGCCGCCCGTCCGAGGCCCGCCGCGTTGGCCCGCGCCACATCAACAGCGTCAACTGAAAAATCGGTCAACCAAATCTCGGTGTTGGTCAACGGCAATTCAGCAGCGAGCGATAAGCCGATTGCACCGGAACCGGTTCCCAAATCAACAACCCGTCGACGTTCGGCAAAACTTCGCGCCAACTCGAGCGCACGCCCTGCAACTACTTCAGTTTCAGGTCGCGGAATCAACACGCGCCGATCAACCATCAACTCAATCGTACGAAACGACCAGTGACCCATCACATAAGCCAGTGGTTCGCCGGCACGATAGCGCGCGACCATCGCATCAAGTTGTGCGACCATTCGCTCAGTCGCCGGCTCATCAAGTTCGGCTAAAAACTCATCGCCGTCTAATCCGCAGGCGGTTTCACAGATCCAGCGGGCTTGGGGTCGTTCGCCCAATACTTCAATCGTTTCGTTCAGCAATGTTCGCCAAGTCACAGCACCATTGGTATCGCGAGCCATGACTAATCGAATCAGTCTTCTTCGCCAGCTAACTGACGCGAACGTTCATCAGTTGCCAACGCGTCAATCACACCGTCAAGATCACCCTGCAGGACATCGCTCAACGAATAAATCGTGAATCCAATGCGGTGATCGGTGAGGCGATTCTCTTTGAAGTTGTAGGTACGAATCTTTTCGCCACGTCCACCGCCGCCAACTTGCGAGCGACGTTCGGCCGACATCTTGGCTTCGTGTTCGTCTTGAGCAGCCTTCAACAAACGTGAACGCAACACAGTCATCGCTCGCGCCTTGTTTTGTAACTGACTGCGTTCATCTTGCATGGTCACCACAACACCCGTGGGTTTGTGAGTAATGCGCACCGCCGAGTCGGTGGTGTTCACTCCCTGACCACCAGGACCACTCGCGCGATACACATCAATCTGCAGGTCTTTTTCGTCGATATGAATATCAACTTCTTCGGCCTCAGGCAAAACCATCACCGTTGCCGACGAGGTATGAATGCGACCTTGACTTTCGGTCACAGGCACACGTTGCACGCGATGCGGCCCACCTTCAAACTTCATACGCGACCAAGCGTCGTCACCCTTAATCATGAAGACGATCTGGTTGAGCCCACCCATTTCACTGGGGTCAACCGATAGCGATTCGGTTTTCCAACCACGACGACTCGCGTAGGCCACATACATTTCATAGAGGTCACGGGCGAACAGGTTGGCTTCTTCGCCACCTTCAGCACCACGAATTTCCATGATGACGGGCTTGCCATCATTCGGGTCTTTCGGCAACAGCAATGCCTTCAGTTCTTCTTCAAGTCGCTCGACATCGGCATCAGCCGATTCTTTCTCGACTTTCAACTGCTCTTTCTCTGAAGCATCTTCGGTCATCGCCAAAAGTTCGCGAGCAGCTTCGCCATCTGATCGGCGAGATTCAATGGTGTTGATGCACTCCACGACCGGAGTGAGTTCTTTGTAGCGACGCGAAATATCGCGCAAACGATTTTGATCGCTTAAGACATCGGGATCAGACAGCATTGACTCGAGGGTCACATGCTCGTTTAAAAGTGAGTCCCAACGATCTTGCATAGTGCTCTCAGGCTAGGCGTAATAGGCGCCGTTACGGTCCAAAAAGCGACATGGTTCAACTGCGAGTTATATGCCGACCACTCGAGCCGGGTGCTTCATCATCTCAACAAGGCGTGTCGTCACCGGTGAAACATCCCGCTTAGGCACAACCACCACAAGTTCGGTCTCGGGGTCGGCGTGATACAGCCGTGCATCAACCGCAAAAGGAATGACATCAAGATCAATGCCGGTTGAAAAGACGGTCACTACGCGTTGACCATCGGCTTTTTCGCCAAGAGCAACACACGGAATCGGATCTTTGAGGTTGGGTCTCGGAGCCGCTGAAGCAACTGCTCGCAATGAACGCGCACCAACAAGTTCGGGCTGTTCGAGTACCAAGGTTCGTAGCGCACGTTCGGCACCCAAACGATTCAACGGATGCGGATCGGCGCCGGGGGTGCGATGTTTGCGCACCACGTCAACGATGCGCTTCAACGATTGTGTGGTTGGAGTATCGCCGTGCATCATGCCGAAGGCTTCGCGGTCGTGAGCACCTACGCCAACTTCAAGGCGATGAACACCGGTGTAGTCGTCTGTCACGACACGACACACTTCAAGTCCGCGTACTTCACCAGTGACCACGCCGTGTTCAATGATCACATCGGCACCACTGTCGGTGATGGTTGGAATAAATGAATCGTGCCCCGGAGTCACATCAATTTCACGCAGCGCAGGTTCGCTGTGAACCTGGGACATTTTGATTCCATCAACGTGCCACACCGTGATGGAGATATCAAAGCCGACAGCTCGTCGCGCCAATGTTGTTGTTTCAGCACTAGCCAAAACATGCAGATCACGTACGCCGTGTCGCGAGGCCCAGGCCAATGCCACGCCTAAACCACGTTCGGGTTTTTCTTCGATCAGAACCCACGATGCATTGTTGGCGGTCATCGCCGCGCCTACCGACAGACCGATCTGATCAGTGGGTTCAATCTCACCAAAGTGTTCGCGAACAAGCGCAACTAATTTGATGCCGTATAAACGGGCTTTGAGTTCGGGATCCATTGCAATGTCAGACATGAATCAGCACCACAATCTCAGAACAACACTCTCAAGACAGCAAACCCAATATCAGAACCGCAAAATGATTCGCGGTCAACGAAAGATGCTCAGTCTTTGGCTTTGCGGGCGCCATAACGCTTGTTGAAGCGTTCGACGCGGCCACCGGTGTCAACCAGCTTCTGCTTACCAGTGAAGTAAGGGTGGCACTCGTTGCAGAGTTCAACGTTGAGATCGCCAGCACGCGTTGAACGAGTTTCAAACGTGTTGTTGCATGAGCAACGCACGGTTGTGAGCGAGTAGTTCGGGTGGATGTCGGCCTTCATGTCTTTTCGTCCTCTTAATTCGAGAGCCCTAGCGGGACCTCACGAGCCTAGCGGTGGTC
>CALPPJ020000203.1 GCA_943325425.2 Bifidobacterium breve
GCGGGTCCGGCCGGCAACTTAGTGCGTTCGCCGAAAAATTCAACCTCAATACCACCACCCGTAATGTCACGATCGCATAACAGGCACAGAACCTCATTGTTGCGTAATGACTTCAGCACTGCTGGACCGGTATCGGGTCCAAGGGGAATAACAGTCATGCCAAATTTACGACGAAGGTCGGCAAACCACTCAAAGAGTTCAGGGGGCTGAATCGGTTCAACCACGACCGTCATTTTGTTTCCGAGGTCAGCGGCCCAGCGCCCGGCCCACTCCCAGCCACCTAAATGTGGAAGGGCCAGAATGACACCGTTGCCGCGATCAAGCGCTGGCAACATGTTTTCGTAGTAACCCTCAACCGTGAAAGAGGCGGCTACTTGCGCATTAGTCAAGGTCGGTAAACGAAAACTTTCTAAGTAGTAGCGGGCGTAACTGTCAAAGACCTGCTGTGTGAGACGACGAATTTCAATACTTGATGCGTTAGGCCGAACGCGTCGCATATGCCTTTCGACCATCTTGCGCTTATCGCGCATTCCAAGTGCCGCCGGCAGACCAACCACTGAACCCATTGTCCCAGATAGAAACCCTGGCACTCCTTTAGATAAAAGTGAGCCAAGTTTGTAACTGCCGACGACGAGCGTGTCGCTGATTTCCTGACGGGCTGAGAGAGCCATATGGGACAGGTGCGAGCGAGTTTCTACGAACGACGTGAAGTCGGTCTGGGGCGGCGTGACGCGAGTGCTGAACGACGACTCTGTCGACGTGTGCGTCGTAATTCAATGCGAGCAGCGGTGATCGGAGCCACTGCGGCTTGTTGCCAAACCTTGATAAATCGTTGAACTGCCGTGACCGTTGTCAGCACCATCATGATCCACATAATCGGAATCAAAAGCGATGGGAACAACAATCCAAGGCACAAACAGATAATGCGCTCGGCTCGTTCCATCAGGCCACCTTTGGCTGACAGTCCAAGTGATTCTGCTTTTGCGCGTTCGTAAGAAATGACTGAGCTCATTCCCGAAACTGCGAAAGGCAAAATGGCTAGGTGGGGTGATTCGTTGGAAGCGAAGTACCACGCCACACCGCCAAACAAGAGAGCGTCAGTCACCCGATCAACAACTGAGTCAAAAAAAGCCCCGCGCTGACTTGAGGTATTGGAGGCTTTGGCGAGTGCACCATCAAGGAGGTCAGGCAAGGCCGCGAGGATGACGAGCAACAACCCAAGCGACAGATAGCCAGCTCCGATGGCGACAGCGGCGCCACAAGCAATCAGCATTCCCGCAATCGTCAGATGGTCGGGGGTGATTTTTGTTCGACGCAATGTATCGCCAAGAGGTTTGACCGCTCGGTCAACAGAGTTTCGAAAGTGGCCATCAAACATTTCGTTAGTCTACGAAAAACCAGGACCCAGGGATGTCATACACCACTAATTGCCTAGTCAAAGTGAGAGATTATGACCAATCTTCGAGGTTTTCTTGCGTTAAGTGTTCAACGACCTTGCCGTTTACCGCATCAACCAGCACCAAGCCGCGGCGCGTCGGTGGATCTTCATTGGAGTAGCACAAAACTCGCCATGTTGGTCGACTGCGAAAACCGCGCCAAACCTGCTGTGCTGAAGCATGGCCAACGGCAAAGCCAACCGCCTCACTGGCCGCTGCAAGAGCTTCTTGTTCGTCAATCGTCATTCGCCATCCAGAAGTGAGACACAGCAGACCGAAGAGAGAAAGCACCACCCCTCCGGTGAACAAACCCGAATTGATGAAAGGACCGTCACTGCCTACGACAACCACTAGCAGAATGATGGCGACGCCAAGTCCAAGGTAGATGTATCCAGGAATTCGCCGACGACTGTTATCGGGAAATTTATAGACACCGACGAACTCTGACGCATTGAGGTCGGTTGGCAACTGATCGCGAATATCGTTTGCGTTTGTTGAGTCTTGTTGAGGCGCTTCTTGTTGAGGCATCTTGATCTCCAATGGTTCACAGGAACTTTACGACGAAGATCCATATTTCGTCCACGCACGGCGGATTCGGGAGGCGGTTTCGTTGAGAGGTTCAGAAATTGTTTTGGCGTTAGCGACCGAAGTCATGAAGTTCGCGTCTCCGCGCCAACGAGGGACAATGTGGACATGCAGGTGCTCGCTGATGCTGCCCCCTGCTGCGGGCCCAAGATTGATACCGACGTTGAGTCCGTGGGGGTTGTACTCGATCTTTAACACTTCGCTAGCCACCGTGACGGTTGACCACAATTCAGAACTTTCGTTCGGAGTTAGATCGGCCAAATTGGCTATTTGACGCACCGGTAGAACCATGAGGTGTCCCACCGCATAGGGATAAGCATTGAGAATTGCGAAGACAAACTCGCCCCGATGAACGATGTAGGTTTCTTCATCGTTCAGACCTGATTCAAGAATCTGCGTGAAGATGCTGCTTCCAGATGAATGTGAACCTTCAAACGGATTCGGAAGTGACGACAGGTACTGGCTGCGCCATCCAGTCCACAACGCGTCAATCGTCATTGTGCATCAATCTTCGTCGACAGTCACTCACATCACTGAGTGACTGACCTCTTCGGTGATGCGGCGAGTGAATTCTGATACGGCAACGCCTCGTTCAACTTCGAGTCCTCGGGCATTGACGCCCACCGTTGTCGCAGCAACATCGTCATCTCCGACCACAAGTACATAAGGAGTCTTCTCCATTTTTGCGGTGCGAATTCGTTTGCCAAGTTGATCGTTTGCTTCAACGATCTCTACTCGAATACCAGACGCCAATAATTCTTTGGCGACCTCTTGCGCATAAGTTTCGTGGGCTTCCGCAACGGGCAAGATCTTTACTTGAACGGGACTCAACCATGTGGGGAAAGCTCCGGCGTAGTGCTCAACGAGAACTCCGAAGAAGCGCTCGACCGAACCAAAGAGAGCTCGGTGCAACATGATCGGTCGTTGACGTGATCCGTCGGTTGCCACGTATTCAAGATCAAAGCGCTCGGGAAGATTGAAATCGCATTGGATAGTCGATAGTTGCCAGGTGCGACCAATGGCATCGCGAATATGGATATCAATCTTTGGTCCGTAAAAGGCAGCATCGCCTTCTTTGACGCTGTATTCGACTCCATGAGTTTCAAGCGCCGTCGACAATGCATTGGTCGCCGACTCCCAAATCTCATCGGAGCCCACGTACTTCTCGGGATCTTTAGTTGACAGGTGGAATGAAAAGTCTTCAAAACCGAACGCTTTCAAAACACTCATCACGAAATCGAGAAGCGAGATGATCTCATCTTGTAGTTGCTCACGGGTGCAGAAAATGTGGCTGTCATCTTGAGTGAATCCACGAATGCGCATCAGTCCATGCAAGGTGCCAGCGCGCTCATAGCGGTACACAGTTCCGAGTTCGAACAGTCGCAACGGGAGTTCGCGATAACTGCGCTGACGCCCACGGAAGATCAGGCAATGCATCGGGCAGTTCATGGGCTTGGGATAGTAGGTGCCGTTATCCATTTCCATGGGTGGATACATACCGTCGGCATAAAAGTCGAGGTGGCCCGAGGTCTGGAACAAAGTTGCGTTTGAGAGATGCGGAGTAAAAACAAATTGATAGCCACCGTTTTGATGGCGAGCGCGGCTGTAGTCCTCCATCAATTTGCGCACAATCGCGCCTTTGGGATGCCATACCGCGAGTCCCCCACCAAGTTCAGTTGGAAATGACAACAAGTCAAGCTCAACTGCTAGGCGACGGTGGTCGCGACGCTCGGCTTCTTCAAGGCGATGCAAGTGTTCTTCGAGCGCAGATTTACTCTCCCACGCAGTTCCGTAAATACGTTGGAGGACTGGTCCTTTTTCGTTACCTCGCCAATAAGCCGACGAAACCTTTTGCAATTTGAAGTGTCCAAGTCGACCAGTGCTTGGAACGTGCGGTCCGAGACAGAGATCA
>CALPPJ020000204.1 GCA_943325425.2 Bifidobacterium breve
CGACCGCGCTCTGATCGGGCCAATTAGGCTGTTGAACGGCAGGGAATGACTGCCACGATGATGGGGTCCAAGTATTGGCCATAAAAAAAGCCTAACGACCCGAAGGCCAAAGCCATCGGGTCGTTTTAACTGGGGTCAAGCCCCGCTGAACTATGAGTGAATGAAAGGTTAGTAGGCGAAGATGTCTTCGGCTTCTTCTTTGAGGCCGGTGACTGCACGTGAGACCAAGCGACGAGCGGCTTCAGCAGTGACGCCAAGCTTTTCGCCCACTTCGCGGAAGCTCTTGCGCTCACCATCGATGAGTCCAAAGCGGGCTTCAACGGCGTAGCGAGCACGAGCGTCAAGGGTGTCGAGCAACTTGTTGAGTTGATCAGTTTCACCCTGAGCGATGATGTGGTCTTCGGGGGTGGGGTCACCATTGGCCATCAAGTCGCCAAGAGTTGCATCGCCGTCATCGCCGATGGTCTTGTCAAGCGAGACCGGGGTGGTGAGGCGGTGCAACTCGGCATTTGACAAGTCGAGGGTTTCGCCGTCGCCGCTCGCCTGACGCAAAGCAGCGCGCAAGCTCGCTGAACGATCGCCGGGGATACGAATGAGGCTGGCCTTCTGATCAAGTGCACGGCCGATAGCCTGTCGGATCCAGAACGTTGCATACGTTGAGAACTTGAATCCACGGCGCCAGTCGAACTTGTCAACAGCGTGCTCGAGACCGAGGTTTCCTTCTTGAATGAGGTCAAGAAGATCCATGCCCTGGGGCAGTGGGTACCGGCGGGCAATCGAGACAACCAAACGAAGGTTGGCGCGAATGAAGCGGTCTTTAGCTTTGGCCGCTTCGCGGATATCGCGCTTGACTGTTGCTGATTTGTCGCCAGCAGCTGATTTGGATGCGGCCTCGCGACCTTTTTCAATGGCACGCGACAAAACGCGTTCGTCTTCGGCGGTCAACAATGGAACCTTGCCGATGTCGTTGAGGTAGATACCGATGGAATCGTTCATTTTTTTCTCTACTGTTCGTGTTTTCGACTTTTGTGTGCCAGCTGCATGATCAATCGGCGAAAAGGATTGAACGCGCAACAAGAACGGGGGTCGAAGGTTGTGGGGGTAACTAAATATAATTTCTGGGACCCGCCACCAATTGCTGTGAACGTTTGGTGGATTGGGGGGTAAATCTGGGGGTATTTTTTGTCATGGTCCCAAGAAGGGACTATTAGGCTATCAAATCTTTTTGCTGGTGTCTTGCTGGAATTACTTTGTTGGCCACTTGGTGACGCTTTTAACTTTCGGCAGGTATAAGGCGACACTTGAGAAAAACTTTTGGAATTGTCAAGAAAGTCTCAAATTTGGCGTTGGGCTGGGGTTTCATACCAACCAAACGCTGACAAGCTGTCAAGAAGTGCGCTGTGAAGTCCGCCCCTAGACTGCCGGCGTGGACAAATTGCCTGCGGCGACAACCGACCAAAGTGCTTCGGGGCTTCGGATTGGTCTTTTTGGTGGCACTTTTGACCCGCCGCATGTGGGTCATTTGGTGACTGCGGTCAACGTGATGCATGCGCTTGGCCTTGATCAAGTGATTTTGATGGTGGCCAACGTCCCATGGCAAAAAGAGGGCTCTCGAATCATCACCCCTGCTCAGGACCGATTAGCCATGGTTGAGGCGGCAGTCGCCGCAGTTCCGGGCCTCGTCGCTGGTGATACTGAAATACGTATGGGTGGGCCGAGTTACACGGTTGACACGCTGCAGGTGTTGCGTCATGAAGTGTCCGAATATGACAACGCCACCTTCTTTACAATTGTTGGCGATGATGCCGCTGCTGGCGTGCCGACCTGGGAACGCTTCAAAGAATTGACTGAACTCACCGAACTCGTGGTGGTTGATCGCCCTGGTGCACCTGTTGCCTTGTCAGACGACATCAAATGGATTCGAGTCGAGGTTCCACACCTTGATGTGTCAAGTACCGACCTTCGATCGCGCTTTACCGACGGTCGTCCGCTTGACTATTTGATTACTCAACCAGTTCTTGATGTGATTCGAGACCGAGCGTTGTACTCGACACCGATTGGAGCCCCAGCATGAGCACGTTGAAACAACGTCGCCGTCGTCAGACTTGGGCAGCATTTGGTGCGGGCATTTTGGTGCTGACACTGTTGCCAGTTTCAGTGGTCGTCGCTTGGCGAGCAATTCGCGACTCGAAAGCGGCGGAAGAAGTTGTGGCGTTACCGTCGCGCGAACTGCCGACCACTCCGACCGCAATCTTGGCGGTCACCGATGAACTGAACTTTTTGACATCATTGAACATTGTTGCGTTGACACCCGAAGGTGCAGGCGGAACAGTGATGATTCTTCCCGTTGGTTTGATGGTTCCTGGTCAGCCAGTTGGTCAACCAAAACGGTTGGCCGATGTGTACGGATCAGACGGGGCGGACGCTCTGAGAGCTGCTGTCGAAAGTGTCACGAACAGTCAGATCGATTTGATTTCGGTTAATGGTGTTGATGCGACAGCCGAGTTGATTGCGCGTGCTGGAACAACAACTCCGACGTACGCCGCAGATGTCACCGACACCGAAACGGATGCAACTCGAATTGTTGCCACTGTGGGAGTCAATGAATTTACGCCGATCCAAGCAGCACAAGTTTTGGCGGCGCGAGATGTTTCGCAAGTTGAATCAACTCGTATGCCTAATGTGAAAGCAACATGGGATGCGATTGTGACATCAATCGGAGCCGGAATCATTGGTGCGATTCCCGCAGCTGTTGTTCCCGATGTTGGTGCTCAAACGCCAGTAGATATGCCCACATTCATGTCGGCTCTTTTTGCTGGACCAATTAAGTTGTGGCAGTTTTCGTCAGAGCGCTTGTCTGATGCCGAACGCAATCCACAAGACATTGATGTGTATGGGTTCAATGCGGGTGAACTTGTGATGGTGATGGCGAGCGTTGCACCAAGTGCGATGGTTGCGGTGTTCCCAACCTTGAGTGTGCAGATTGACAGTCCATACGCAGATATTGCGGTCACTCAAGATGCGACGTTCCGCATGTTGTACATGGGTACCAATGTGATCTTGGTGCGCCAAGTGACGTCGACACCACTGCCTGTCACCGTTATCAAGTACTCAGATGAAATGGATCGGGCAATGGCCGAACCATTGACGACCATGTTTGGTGAGATTGTTTTTGAAAAAGCAACAGAGCGTGTTGAAGGAATTGATGTCCAAGTCATTCTTGGGGATTCATTCGTCAACTTCTTAGCGACCGGAGCAAAGCCGGACCCCAATGTCAATCCGGAAGATTTGGCTGCTGACGCGTCCGATGCTCCAACAACAGAAACGACCCCATGATGGCCGAAGATTCAAAGTCCAAAGAAACGAATAGCGAACCGTTAGCTAAACCTGACACTCTCGAGTTGGCATTTGTTGCCGCTCGTGCTGCTGATGACAAGCAGGCAACGAACACCATCGTGTTGGCCGTCGGCAATGTGCTGACGATCACCGAGTTGTTTGTCGTGACCGGTGCATCGAACCCGCGTTTGGTGCGTGCTGTTGCGGGCGAGATTGAGGATCGCATTCGCGAAGTGTGTGGTCGGTCGCCTGGCCGAACCGAAGGGCACCGTGAACAGTCATGGGTCTTGCTTGATTACGGCGATGTGATCGTGCACGTGTTCTTGGATGAAACCCGAGAGTTCTACGAGATCGAGCGTCTGTACAAGGACGTGCCGCGTATTGACTGGCGAGCCTGAGACTTGGTGTGGCTTCGCCGGCAGTAGGGAAGTAGCTGCGGGGAAGTAGTCGTGGGAGGTTTTGGCGGGGTGCTACTGGTTGGTATCGTGCCTATGTCCCTATTGGGGCTGTAGCTCAGTTGGCAGAGCGCTTGCATGGCATGCAAGAGGTCAGGGGTTCAATTCCCCTCAGCTCCAC
>CALPPJ020000205.1 GCA_943325425.2 Bifidobacterium breve
CTGAAGCAGTTATCTATTTTGATTCGATCTTGCGTCATCGGGCCTTTAGTGAGAGTCATCAGCCACAAGCCTTCTTGCGATTAGGCGAAGCTCCGAGTTCTAAAGTGCTGAGTCAATTCATATCTGGAAGTTCAGCCGTACAAATTCACGTTGGACAGTTTGACGATCCCTTTGATGCTGATCACAAAGTTGCATCACACATCACTTGCGATCCTTCATCTTTTTGCGAAGCATTGACGTCACTCATTCACCCGACGACGAAAATGCACAATCTGAATCAATGGTTGAAAGCAGATGAGTTGGCTGAAGCTTCGATTGCTAAATACCAAGAAGAGTCAGTCGGTTCCTTAAACGGTCCGACTGTGTCCAGGATCGTCGCTGAAAGTTTGAAG
This sequence comes from Bifidobacterium breve, assembly GCA_943325425.2. Classification (GTDB taxonomy): domain Bacteria; phylum Actinomycetota; class Acidimicrobiia; order Acidimicrobiales; family Ilumatobacteraceae; genus Casp-actino8. The sequence goes on from CALPPJ020000205.1 coordinate 393, forward strand.
ACTTCGCATAACTTGGTGGTTTCATCATCAATGCCCGTGCGTGATCTTGAATGGTTCGGCGGGGATTGTTCGCGTTTTCAGGTGTTTTCTAATCGCGGGGCGAACGGCATTGATGGAGTAGTTGCGACCGCTATTGGGGTTGCCATAGCAACGAATAGACCAACTGTCGTTTTGATTGGAGACGTTGCCTTACTGCATGATTCTTCGAGTCTTGTTGCATTAGGTTCACGTGACATCGAGTTGAAGATCGTTGTTACTGATAATGATGGCGGCGCAATATTCCATTATCTTTCGCAATCTTCGCTAGTGGAAACTGAAAAGTTTGAAAAGTTGTTCGGAACGCCGCATGGTTCTGACCTCGTGCGATTAGCCGAAGCACACCAGATCACGACATTTGATTGCCGTACTTCTAGTGAATTGAGGGATGCACTTACTCGCTCAGGTACCTGTTTGATTCGTATTGCGACTGACCGTCATAACGAAGTCTTAGTTCACCAAGAGATCAACACAAAGGTTGCTGTCGCACTTGATCAAGTGTGACTTCACTCAGGGTCTCACGATGGCGGACAACATCGCCTGAAACTTGGCTTGCGTCTCGGCCAGTTCGGCGTCCGGATCTGAGGCCGCCACGATTCCGCCACCAGCAATAAGTCGAGCGCTTTTGCGGTCATGAGAAAGTTCGGCGCATCTAATTGCTACCGCCCATGTTCCATTCCCCTCAGCATTAATCCATCCGATCGCTCCGCCGTAGTTTTTGCGATCAAAACCTTCGACTTCATTGATGATCTGTAATGCCAGATCGCGTGGATGGCCTCCAAGCGCCGGGGTCGGACACAGTTTGCGAGCTAGCTCGAGGATGTGCGGGTGATCATCAGAGAGATGGCCTTCGATGAGAGTTCCGAGATGTTGCACATTGGCGACTTGAATGACCGAAGGTTCTGGCTCCCAGTCGAGGTAGGAGCAATATGGCAAAAGCATGTCGTGAATCACATCAATCACGACTCGATGTTCGACCTGATCTTTCATACTTGAAATAAGTCTCTGAGCAAGTTCGCTATCTGTTTCTGGATCACCGGTACGGGGCGTGGTTCCGGCGAGGGGATGCGACCTGATGATGTGTCCGTCGATTTCAAGCAGCAATTCCGGTGATGCGCCGATAAAGCCGTCAATTGAGTAGCGGTAACTATTGCCGAAAGATGATCGCAATCTATGAAGTACTGCATGTACGTCGATCTCAATTTTGGCTTCAATCAATATTTCTCGCGCAATGACCGCTTTGGTGATGTGACCATCTCTGACTGCTTGACGAGCTTGCTGAACCGCTGATTGATAGTGCTCAATCGGGGTGGGCGGTTTGACAGAAAACTCATTGGCTTGAATTTTTAGTGCGCCCGATGCTTCGAGAACTTGTGAGGCGTCATCAATCGTGGTGAGCCAACAATTTCCGGCTGCATCTTTACCAACTGTCTGACGTGGAATAAGGAAATTGGCCGGCGCTTCAACATGAAAGGGGAGAACGCCTAATGCGATCGGCGACACCTTGAAGTCTGTTTGATTGACATGATGTATAAGCCGTAACGTTTGCGCGACTTCTGAAAAGGTCATGCGCAGGGCGACGCCGCGACCAGCAAAACCGACACCATTTCGTACAAAAAGAAAACCATCATTACCGGCAACATCGTTTAGGTCAATCGATGAGTCAAGGCGGATGGTGGTTGCGATCACGAAATTTAGTCTCTCGTTCCAAGCATCAGTTGAGTGATGCCACCAGACAGTTGCATGTGGACTGCATCAGAGAAACCTGCGGAACGCAACATCTGCAACATTTCGTCGCGAGGTGGCAGGTAGGCGACGCTCTTCGGTAAGTATCGGTAGGCCGCTGGATCAGATAGCCAGCCACCAATTTTCGGGACCACCTTGCCGAAATAGATCCCATTGCCGAATCTGACGATCGGATTATGCGGTACACCGACATCGAGTAGAGCGATGCGACCGCCCGGGCGAACGACGCGTCCTAACTCATTAAAGAATGAACCGAGGTCGACAAGATTACGAAGAGCAAAACCACATGTGGCGCCGTCAACGGAATCATCGCCAACTGGCAAGTTCAAAATGTCGGCTTGCGAACGAGGGGAACCTGAGCGATCGGCAGCAAGCATTCCGAATGAGAGATCCATTGACAACGGATGGATGCCGACTCGTTGAAGGTCAATGCACAAATCTCCGGTACCGCTTGCCAAGTCGAGAACCGTACTGCCCTTCGGTAGTGCCAGTAGGCGTACTGCTTTACGTCGCCAACGCGTGTCGAGCCGAAACGTCATGATGCGGTTAACAAGGTCGTATCGGGGAGCGATGGTGTCGAACATCTCTTGAACTGCACGAACCTTTTCTTGACCCTCGGGCAGGATCTCGGTATCCCAAGAGGATGATTCGGGTTCTCTTGGTGCGTAGTTTCCAGTAGTCACACCGTCAGGCTAAACGGCTTTCGTCACTGACGATGATTTCGGAGTCGCTGACATTGGTCACGATGGGGCAAGATAGAAGTATCGGTGCGGGGGCGTTCTGCATTTCGGTGTTAGATGACGGATTACGGGGGTAAGACATGATCGATTTCACTTTGGCTCCAGAGCATGAGGCCATTCGCACGAAAGTTCGTGATTTTGTGGAGAATCACATCAAGCCAGCGGTGGAGCCGTTTGGTCACCGTGATGAGATGGACCCAGAAAAGCATCGGCAATATGTTGGTGAATTGATTCGCTTACGCAAGTTGGCTGTTAAAGAAGGTCTGTGGTTGCCGCATATGCCCAAAGAGTGGGGAGGCATGGGATTGGGTCATGTCGCCTTGGCGATGGTGCAAGCCGAGGCTGCGAAGACCCGCGTTGGACCATGGGTGTTTAACTGTCAGGCACCAGATGAGGGCAACATGCACACTCTCGTACATTGGGCGACCCCAGAACAAAAAGAGAAGTATCTGAAGCCTTTGTGTGATGGTGTGTCGTCTTCGTGCTTCGCAATGACCGAACCAGAAGTTGCTGGATCAGATCCGACGCTCATTCGTACGCACGCCATCAAGGACGGCGACGAATGGATCATTAACGGCCATAAGTGGTTTATTTCAGGCGCCGACCGAGCAAAGTTTGCAATTCTTATTGCTCGCACCGAGATGGACGTTCCAGAAGGGTCACGAGGCGCGAACACCGCATTTATCATTGACCTACCGCAACTTGGTTGGAACAATGTTCGTGAAGTTGAAACCATGCATGGTCCTGGCGGTCACAGCGAGATCGTGATTGAAGATCTACGAGTTCATGATTCCCAGATTCTGGGCGGTCGGGGTAATGGACATCGTCTTGGTCAATACCGACTCGGACCGGCACGTTTGGCGCACTGTATGCGCTGGATCGCTCAGGCTGAAACCGCTTTAGACATGATGGTTGATCGCTCGTTAAAGCGCTACTCACATGGTTCGTACCTTGCTGAAAAGCAGGGTATTCAATGGTTGATTGCCGAC
>CALPPJ020000206.1 GCA_943325425.2 Bifidobacterium breve
ACGCAAACCTATTACGACGCTTTCGCCCCTTATGACGTTTGGGACCAGCTTCGTATTCAGGCCAATGCAGAACGCCAGGGTGCACATGCGTGGCGGTCAATCGCCGCGCATCATCCCGATGCCAAGGTCCTTGAAGTATTGAATTCGTGTTCTTCTCTTGAAGAACTCAGCGCCGATGCGCTTGATGCTCTGATTGCCGCACACGCTCCGTCACGCTGACTACGACACACTGACTTACGACGCGCTGATCAAGAACTAAGATTTATCTCTATGCCTTTGAAGCGACTCTTTCGTACGCTTCAATTCGCGACCCTATTAATGTCATCCACGTATGGCGTCATGTTCACCATGCTCGACGATTACCGCGACAAGTACGGAATTAGCGAATCAGGACTTGGGCTCGTACTAGCGGCCGGATTTTTCTCGGCATTCTTTAGCCAGATTTCCATTGCTCCATGGGCCGACCGTGGACGCGCCAAAGTCTTAATGATGACTGGATTCTTACTAGTCATCGTCGGCTGCTTGTTTATGGGCTTTGGTCAAAACTTTGCCCTACTGCTGATCGGTCGTCTACTCATGGGCATTGGTGGCGGCATGTCACTACCCGCACTGCGAAAGATCGTGATTGTTTCTGATCCTGAAAATCTTGGTGGGAACATGGGCAAGTTGCTCAGTGTTGACATCGCCGGATTTGCGCTCGGTCCAGTCATTTCAGTTTTAACTGTTGACACCATCGGGATTGCCGCTCCTTTCATCATCATTAGTGCAGCCGTCTTGGTTGTCACTGTTGTACTGAGTCGGGTCGCCGTTCCCGAAACCGCCAAAGCCGATCGGCCCAACGAGCGCTTGGCATTTGACCTCCTGAAAATTCCCGCAGTATCTGGAGCGATCTTGATTGGTGTCTCGTTGTTCTTAATGATTGGCACATTTGATTCGCTGTGGTCAATCATGATGGACGATCTCAACGGACCAGAGTGGATGGCCAATGCCGGCGTGAGCCTGTTTGCGTTGCCAATGATTTTCCTCGGTCCAATCGGCGGCCGCCTCGCACAAAACAAGGGTGCTTACCGTGTCGGAGCAATAGGCAGCATCATTGGTGCCGGATGCATGACGATGTACGGCTTCTTGCCGAGCCCGTATTTGATGATGGGCGTCTTCTTTCTGCATATTTTGAATGACGGATTCTCAATCACCAGTTCTGGAGTCGCAGTTGGCCAAGCCGCACCTGTTGAACGCCAAGCTGGCGCCCAAGGTTTGCTAGGTGGGCTACAAACTCTCACGGGTGGAATTGCCGCCAGTTTCGCGGGTTGGAGCTATGACCACCTGGGTCGAGGTCCGACTTTCTCAATCACTGCGATCGTAATGGTCATTTTAGTTCTCTCAGGTTTGGCACTTGCTGGCCCCGAACACCGCAGGGCGCCCAGCGCTGTGCCAACATCTTGATCATGGGTTTTCGTGACGGTGACGGCTGGGTCTTTTGTAATTGTGGCTATCGCCATTGGGGACTTCATGGCGCCGCTGGATTACTCATGGTGCGCTTTGATATGGGTGAACCACACGTATTACTGCAACTCCGTGCCGCCTGGACTCACGGTGGCGGAACTTGGGCTATTCCTGGTGGCGCACTTGATTCACATGAAAACTCCATTGAGGCCGCCATTCGTGAATCTTATGAAGAAGCCGGAATTGATCCGCGCTTCTTGGATGTCAAAGATGTTTATTCGGATGACCATGGCAACTGGCGCTATGACACCGTGATTGCTCATGTCACTGGCGATGTCGGGGCCCACGAAGCCAACTACGAAAGTGACGAAGTTCGTTGGGTCGCCCTGTCAACTGTTGAGGGATTTGATTTGCACCCGGGCCTACGTCACTCCTGGCCACATGTATTGCCGAAGCTAGTTGCTTCACTACCAAATGAAGGATGAATCATGGGACAGCACATCAGTTACGAACTAGAAGGCGTTACGTATATCGGTTACCTGGCGCTTCCCGAAGGTGACAACAAAGCTCCTGGCGTTTTGGTGTGCCACGAAGGACCCGGAATTTCAGAGAACACGTTCACCAAGGCTGATCGTTTAGCGGCCCTTGGTTTTGTGGCGTTTGCACTCGACTATCACGGCGGTGGCAAGATGGTGCCACTTGAAGACATGATGACTAAATTGATGGCACTCATCACGTCACCTGATGAAACGTTGAAGCGAGCCAAGGCAGGTCTCAATGTTTTATTGAGCCAACCCCGTGTCGACACTTCTCGTATCGCAGCAATTGGTTACTGCTTCGGCGGAACAATGTGTCTCGAACTCGTGCGTGCAGGCACCGATCTTGCGGCAATCGTTGGCTTTCACTCTGGTCTCAGCACATCGACCAAGGTGGCCGAAGGGGCGATTACCGCAAAGGTCTTGGTGTGCATCGGCGCCGATGACCCAATGATTCCGCCCGATCAACGCATCGCCTTCGAAAAAGAGATGACCGATGCCAAAGCCGACTGGCGCATCAATGTGTACGGCGGAGCGCAACACAGTTTCACCAACCCCGGGGCCGATGGCTCACGCCCAGGAGTGCTCTACAACAAAAATGCCGATGAGCGTTCGTGGCAAGCCATGCGCGATATCTTCGCCGAAGTTTTCTGATCTAGCTAGATCGTTTACTTCTCGACACACACATTGCGCAACGTACCGATGACATCGGCACCGCTCTCAATCACATCGCCAGCTTTCAAGAACTGACCACGGGCAGCTCCAACTCCATCGGGCGTACCCGTGAAAATGATGTCACCAGGTTCAAGAGTGCAAATACTCGAGAGATACGAAATCAAGAATGGGATATTGAAAATAAGATCAGTGGTGCGAGCTTCTTGCATTCGTTGACCCGCCACGTCGCACCACATACCTATGTCATCAGGGTTACTGAATGCGTCAACCGAAACAATGACCGGGCCGATCGGACCGAAAGTATCAAAGCTCTTACCCAAGCTGAACTGCGGTGGCTGTCCTGTCATTTGAACAGCACGATCGCTGATGTCTTGGCCAAGGGTGATGCCAGCGACATGATTCCAGGCGGCCGACTCGGTGATGTTCTTTCCGCCGACGCCGATGACGACGACGATTTCAACTTCCCAGTCAACTAAAGGTCCCGATAAGACCACGTCATCAGTCGGTCCAACTAAACATGACGGGAACTTGGTGAAGGTCAATGGCGCAGGGGGCACTTCCATCGCCGACTCGCTTGCGTGCGATCGATAATTGAGACCGATTGCGAAAACTTTCTTGGGGTTCGGCACACAGACGCCAATGGGACCGCTAACCGGCGAGCCGGCAGCGCGAGCCTTGTCACTTGCCGAATGCAATTCGCTAAATCGTGCGATCGCATTCATCGGATCAGCTATTGACTCATCGCCAACCACCTTGGCAAGATCATGAAAAACACCATCGACTTCGATGGCTGAACGATTATTGATAGTGGTGAGACGAAACATAGATTTTCCGTTCTTGCAGACAATTGGGACAGTGGTTACTCTAACAATGTGACTGTCATTCCGAGATTTCCGGCGAGTGCTGCAGCTGAAGACATCGCTCAAGCCGTACAGACCGTTGGATGCGCCATTATCGAGAACCTGGCTTCCACTGAGCTTGTTGATCAAGTTCTGCACGAAATGGCGCCCTACATCGACGCCACGCCATGCGGCAGCGAAGACTTCACCGGTCGCACCACCAAGCGCACTGGTGCACTTCTAGCTCGATCACGTTCGTCGGTTGAGATGGTGGCTCACCCACTTGTTTTAGACATCACCAAGAAAATTCTCGGACCCCATGCCGACACGTTCCAGCTTCATCTCACCCAAATCATCAATATCGGACCAGGCGGTCAAGCCCAAGGATTGCATCGCGATCAGTGG
>CALPPJ020000207.1 GCA_943325425.2 Bifidobacterium breve
ACTTGTGGTGGGTTGCTCGTCGCTCGTTGATTTTGAGCAGGCTGCAACAAAGGATGAAGCACCGAGGGCCAGAAAGAGTCGTCGTGAGATGTCCGAGCGGGGAAACATTGCTGACCTACGGACCTTTCCAAAGTTGTAAGGGACTCACGTAACGATCGCAGTCACTTGGCACGGCAACGGATGAAGAGTTCTGGCGTGCCGAAACATAACCCGCACACACAATTTCCATCATCCAACGTCCAAACGCGACATCCATAAATGGAGTCGCATGTGTTGACAAGTCATCGGTGAAAGCCTGCAATTGACCGATGTAGCCGAACTGTTGAATGAATGGAATTGGAGCAGTGGCAGCGGCTAACGAAACCTCTTCGCCGTTGTGCTCAAGAATCAAATTGGGCATGAGTTCGGCCCGAACGACGCCCTGATCGGATGCGACTTGAAAATTCCACTCCGGAGTTTCAGAACCTTGCCACGATGAAACCACAGTCGCAGTCAGGCCGTTAGCAAAAGTGAGTTCAAGTTCGGCATGAGTATCGGTAGTTTCGCCCTCGAGTTGTGCGGAAACGGCGACCACCTCGCCAGCACCAATCGCGCGGCCGACGAGAACTACAACCGCAATCGGATGTACACCAAGATCAAAGAGTGCACCGCCGCCCCATTCGGCAGTTGTGAAGTCGCCCCAAGCGGGAAGCGACTGCACTGTGCGGAGTGACATATGCGTGACTGGACCAATGGTGACTGCACGTTTGATGAAGGCATGAACAATTGGCGCGTATCCCAAATTTTCGGCATACAAAATCTTTTGGCCGTTTTGTTTTGCCTCTGCTAATAGTCGATCGGCCTCGTTGAGCGTATAGGCCAGCGGTTTTTCAATGACAACAGCCGCGCCGCGCTGCAACGAAAAAATCGCGTGATCAAAGTGCTGGGCCGGGGGAGTAGCGATAACGACAATATTGGCGCCGCTTGGAAGTTGGGCATACTCAACAGACTTTGCATTCAACTGCTTTGCGCGCTCCGCGCTCTTCTCGGGGGTTCGCGACGCCACTGCGATGACGGGTAATCCTAAAAACTGTGCAGCCATAGCGTGGGCGCCAGAAATCATTCCTGCTCCACACAGAGCTATTGATTTGGATTCAGTCACGAGAGTTTTGTCTTATTTGCCGTTGAGTGCGGCCACGACCGGTGCAAATGAATCCACATCGTCAGCACCAACGATCACATAAGAAAAGCCCCATCGTTCGCGACGCTCGAGTAGGTCTTCAATCAGTTTGCTCGTTGGACCAACAAGCGCGAAAGGAGATTGTTCAACCATCTGTTGTTCAACGCCTAGCATTGATGCAATTCCGGAAGCTGCTTGCTTGGCGTCGTCGGAAATGCTGACCAAGAAAGCCCGCACATTCATCTCGATATCGTTGAAGCGAGCGCCCGCTGCGTCTCGGACGATGGCGACCTTTTCGTCGACGGCTTCAGCAGTCATAGTGTTGAAAGCGTCAGGGCCAATGACTCCTGCGGACATCGTGGCGTTGATGCCAACGATGTCGGCTTCGCGAGCAGCGATCGACAAGACGCGCTTGCCGCCTCCGCCGATCAAGATTGGGGGACAAGGTGCTTGAACTGGTTTCGGTGTGCCGTTGTAATTGGTGATCGTGTAGTGGTCGCCCGAGAAAGAAAATGCTCCCTCGGCCATTGCGCCTTTAATGACCTTGAGTCCTTCGACAAAACGATCAATACGAATTTTGGCGGGGTCGTACGTCATGCCCATTTGTTCGTAATCGCTGATCATCCATCCGGCTCCGATGCCAAGCTCGAGGCGCCCGTCAGACAAGACGTCCATTGTGGCTAATTCTTTGGCGAGAACCGCGGGGTGTTTATAGTCGTTATCCCACACCAGGGCGCCAATGCGGAGATCAGTCGTGACATTGGCTGCGGTCATCAGGGCCGGAACGGGAGCCAACTGGTCATCGAAATGGTCAGGCATGGTGAGACATGAATAGCCATTGGCCTCGCATCGTTGAGCCAACCCAACCCAAAGATCACGGGTGTTGGCCTTAGACGCCTGAACACCAAAACGGAAGGGGCGGGGGGAAGAAGATGACATAAATGAAACGGTAGTGCGTCGGGGGTGACACTGCTCAGCCCGAACCGAGAACTACCGTAGAAGTGTTGTGCGAATGATCACCTGGTGGATGCGGTTGTGCATCGTCGTTGTGGCGGGAGCACTTGTTTTAACGGCGGCGGTTGTCGGTGTTGCTCCACGTATCTGGAAAGTTGCCAACGCGCATGTGGAAACCCCAGTGGAACTTCCCGCTTGGGAGGGAATCGCCAAGCGGACGTATGTCTATGACCGAGCGGGTAATGAGATTGCCGCCTATGAGTTGGAAAATAGTCAGCCAGTACTTTTTGGGCAGATTCCGCAACCGGTGATTCAGGCTGTTCTGGCGGTTGAAGATCGAGAGTTCTATAACCACAACGGGGTCAATATTCGAGGATTGTTTCGCGCCACGCTTTCCAACTTCGAAGGCGGAGCGCGTCAAGGTGCATCAACGATTACGCAACAAGTTGTCAAAGTTGAATTTCTCGGTGGTCTCGAACGCGATGGTCGCTACAAGTTGTTGCAGATCATCTATGCGTTACGTCTTGAAAAAGAACGAACCAAAGATGAAATTCTTGAGCGCTATCTCAACACGATCTACTTCGGAAATAACACCTATGGAATACAGGCTGCTTCGGAGGTGTACTTCGGTAAGAAAGTTGAAGACCTCACACTTGTCGAAGGAACGTTCTTGGCAGGTCTCATTCAGGCGCCGAGTAGTTACGACCCCATTCGTCGTCCACAGCAAAGTAGGCGCCGATTTAGTGAATCGCTTGATGCAGTCGTTGAAGTCGGGCTGATGGAATCAGTTGAGGCCGAGGCGATCAAGACCTGCCTCGAACCTTCAGATGATCCTGAGGTGGTTGCGCAGTGTGTCGGAAGTTGGCAGATCCCTGAAGTAGTCAAGACCATTGCGGAAAAGAAGATTACGCGTACGCATTTCAGCGAAGAAGTGAAGTCGTACTTGCTGAATAAAAGCAATCTCTTAGGGGAGACCTATCAAGAGCGTTACAACAAGCTTTTCCGTGGTGGTTTGAGTATTTACACAACTCTTGATCCAGTTGTGCAAGGTGCCGCCGAGAATGCGCGGGCGACGCAACTGCCTGTGAATACTGCTGGTATTGAAACCGCGATCTTGACGCTTGACAGCAAGACCGGAGCCGTTCGGGCGATGGTTGGCGGCAAACCTTTCGCGGCGGGTCGCAACGAGGTCAACATGGCTTTAGCGCCGCGCCAAACTGGTTCGAGTATCAAGATGTTTATTTTGGCGGCGGCCGTTCAGGCGGGCGTACAAAACGATGATCTACTTGATGGCACATTGCCATGTACGTTGCCTAACCCCGATGACCCCGAGAATCCGTTTGTTGTTGAACAAGGCGTCAGTCGGCCGCTCGGTCCAGTTGATGAAATGACGTGGTACTCAATTAACTGTGCGTTCGGGCGACTTTCACAAATAGTTGGGCTTGATCGGGTTGTCGACACGACATATCGCATGGCCAGCAACTTGTATTTGTACCCCGAACGCAATCCAGCCGAACGTGAGCCGCTGCGTCCGTACGGCTCGTTCGCTACTGGTGCAAATGAAATGAGTCCGCTTGATATGGCTTCAGGTGCTCAAACCTTGGCCAACAATGGCGTGCACATGGAGCCGTATTACATCGAAAGTATTTCTGGTCCAGACGGCTCGGTGCTTTACCAACATCAAGATGACGGCGTTGCCGTATTAAGTCCCGAAGCTGCCGCGAAAACGACGAGCATCATGACCG
>CALPPJ020000208.1 GCA_943325425.2 Bifidobacterium breve
AAGTGGTTCTTGGTCTTGGCTTTAAGCCCGAACCGTTTATTGAAGCCTTCCCTGACGGAACTTGCGCAGGGGTTCGGTTGCACTATGCCGTCGAGCCAGAACCGCTTGATACGGCAGGAGCTATTCGTTTCGCGGCCGATCATGCCGGCATCGACGACACATTCGTTGTTGTGAACGGTGATGTGCTGACCGATCTTGATGTCAGTTCGCTGATTGCCTTTCATCGATCTAAGAATGCCGAAGCAACGATTCACCTGACCCCAGTGGAAGATCCGTCCGCTTACGGTGTTGTCGCTATAGACGCCGACGGTCGGGTTGAACGGTTCGTTGAAAAGCCCGCACCCGGAACTGCCCCGAGCAATCTGATTAATGCGGGCACTTATGTCCTTGAACCCTCGGTCTTACAGCGCATCGAACTTGGACGTAAGGTTTCTATTGAACGCGAAATTTTCCCGTTGATTGTTGAAGATGGCCGATTGTTTGCGATGGCTACCGATGATTATTGGATCGATACGGGCCGACCTGAGCCCTACCGTCGAGCGAATCTTGACATGATCGATGGAGTTCGTCGCCAGATGTCGTCGCCAGGTGTCGAAAATGGAGCCAAGGTGCATGCCACGGCTTTGATTGAACACAGTCTGGTGTCGTCTGGAGCAGTCATTGCGCCAGGAGCCAGCATTCATGACTCAGTGATTCTTGCGACCGCCGTCATTCAAGAAGGTGCATTGGTACGTGACTCAATCGTGATGGGAACCGTTGGTGAGCGAGCAATGATCATCGACACAGTGGTGGGCGTAGCCGGAGTGATCGCCGATGGTGCCACACTTGAGCACGCGTTTGTGCCCGACCCCTCAGTGGTTTAGGTCGATCCAATGAATCAGCGCAGTGTTGCCAAGCGACCTGACGCAGTCATGGTTGTGGGCGGTGCCGGATTTTTAGGTTCACATATTGTCGACCGCTTGCTTGCAGAGAATTCTCGCGTTGATGTCGTTGACGATTTGTCGAGTGGTTCGCTGTCAAATCTTGCGACTGCACGTTCGTCATCAGCTGAAGGTGCGTTGCGGATACATACCCTTGATGTCACGATCCCAGAATTTGTTGATGTTGTTCGTCTACGACGACCTGAAGTTCTGTATGTGACATCGTTGCTCACACCAACGCTGCGTGATTCTGCTGGGTGCACGAAAAGTTATGCAGTGGCAGTCGCAGTATTTGAGGCCGCGGTTCAGGCCAAGGTGGGCAAAGTGGTCGTTACCTTGCCGGCCGCAGTTTTATACGGAGATGTGGCAGCACGCGAGTTGCCGATTAAAGAAGATCGCGAACGTCGCCCCGTTGGTTTGCCTGGGGTAACTGCCAACGCGATAATCGAACTTTGTGAGTCGTATCGTCGCGACAACGGTATTGAATTCACGGTCTTGGCCCTTCCAACTGTGTACGGACCTCGTCAACAGATGAATAACAACGTGGTCTCGACATTTATGGCGGCTCGCGCATCTTTGAACGAACCAACGATTTTTGGTGATGGAAAACAAACTCGTGATTTTCTGTTTGTTGATGACGCTGCTGATGCCGCATCTCGAGCGTGCGCCAAAGGCGGAGGATTGGTTTTGCATATTGGGACTGGTCAGCAGACCAGCATTAAGGATCTATGGCAAGTGATTGGCCAAGGTCTTGCGTCAACTACAGCAGTAAAGCCTGCGCATAGTTTGCAACGATTCGCACTCTCGGCATCACGAGCTCGGCTGCATCTCGGATGGTCATCGTGGACAACTCTTGTCGATGGCCTTGATCGAATGAGTCCCGAGCAGAATTGAGCTAACGGAATAGATCCTCTTGTGGCGGGCGCACGATTTCGTTGATTGAAGATTCGCGCAGCCACGATGGGTCTAAACCACGTACGACGGCTACGGGAACACCGTTTGATTTGCCCATCACTAACTCTGCTGCTGAGGCAACTTCATCAGCAATTGAAACTTCGGTGACTTGCATCATGCGACCTAAGGCATCGGGGGTGCCACGAAGATCGAGAACTCCAGCGACACCGGCAACGCCAATTGCAACATCGGTGAGTCCCTTGCGCCAGGGCCGACCAAAAGTGTCTGAAATAATGATTCCTACGGAAACGCCAAGTTTGGCGCGGATGATGTCACGAATTCTTCGAGCCGAACGATCGCTGTCAATGGGCAATAGTGCGGCCCATCCCCGTTCAACATTGGATAAATCAATTCCGCTATTGGCGCAGATGAAGCCGTGTTTAGTTTCGGTGATGATGAGATCTCCGCGACGGCGAACAACGCGCACGCCTTCTTCTTCAACAAGAGCCTTGTGTGAAAGGGGATCATCGGGATCAATCTCAACCATGCGACCTTCGGCCTTTGAGACAATTTTTTGGGTGACTACAAGCACGTCGCCATCGAGAAGCGGTCCATTAGGTGCTTCACGACATGCATCAACGATGACGTCACCCAACTGATCGCCAGGAACAATCTCGCCGATCCCGGTCACGCCCCAGGCAGTCATTCGTAATTGTGGCTGTTGGCTTTGTTCACTCATGGCTTTCATGACCTCGCTGCTTGCAAAACTTTACGGGCTAGTTCTTGGGTTATTTCAGGTGTGCGCATAATCGTGTCGGTGATGACACATTTCATTCCTTCACGTTCAACGGCATTCTGGAGGGCTTCGTCTTGTTGGTCAATCACCAATGTTGAACAGACGGGCGCATAAATGCGGGCCACTCCGACGACGGACGCTTCATGACCAAGTTCAGTCAGCATTCGGTCTGCAGGTCCTTTCAAGGCTGAACCAGCAACAATCGGTGAGATGGCGACAACTCGATCTCGATTGCTTGCAAGTGCTTGGTCTACTCCTGAAAGAGCGCGAATTGGTCCGAGTGAAACGATCGGATTCGACGGAGCGATGATGATTGCTTCAGACGTATCGAGCAAGTCGAGGAACGTCGGTTGGGCGGTTGATGCGCCAACAAATTGGACGCCAGCGACAGGCACACCGTGGCGTAGCTGAACGAAATATTCTTGGAAAGATACTGTGGATACATGTCCGTCTTCAACGATGTCAACTTTGGTTGAGACGATGTCGTTAGACATGGGAATCATGCGGAAGTTGAGACCCCAGGCTCGAGCAATTTCCTGAGTAACCGTCGCGAGCGTTGCACCCTCAGCAATTCGGGCAGTTCGATACAAATGGGTGGCTAGATCACGATCACCTAAATTGAACCAAGTTCCCGCCGCGCCAGAACTCTGCGGCTTCACATCTTGATAGCGAACTAATGACTCCATGACTTGCCAAGATTCATTGGCAAGTCCCCAGCCGCGATCGGGATCTATGGCGTTGGCAACGGTGTAGGTGACGGTGTCGAGATCTGGAGAAATGTTGAGACCATGCATGATTGTGTCGTCGCCGGTATTGACCACAACAGAAATTTCTGTTGGGTCCACTTCAAGAACGAGACCGCGTAAAAAGCGCGCCGCTCCAACACCACCTGCGAGGACAGTAATCATGCTCCCATTATTCCTTCTGGTCTTTCGTTTCAATCGCTATTTCACGAGGTCGTTGTAGAGATTGACTAACTGCTGAGCCGTTTTCTCCCATGAGAAGGATTGCAACTGAGTTGCGCCCGCTGCCTGAAGTTTGATGCGGAGCTCGGAGTTGGTCGCCACATTGATCAAAGCCTCAGCAAGCGCCGGCACGTCTAATGGATCAACCAGAATCGCGGCTGTTCCTGACACTTCGGGGATTGACCCACGCGTTGACCCAACGATCGGGAGATTTGCGG
>CALPPJ020000209.1 GCA_943325425.2 Bifidobacterium breve
AATCTCGTCGATCGCCGGTCCAGTGACGCATCGCTTCATGACTCCGTATGACGTATCGAAAGCTGGACTCGAAATGCTGATTCGTCAGACCGCCGACGAATTAGGTTGCCGCAATATTCGCGCGAACGCAGTTCGACCAGGACTCGTACCGACCGATGCAACGGAAGGCATCATGACCCTCGATGTGATCTTGAATGATTACCTTGAGCAGATGCCATTGGGTCGTGTTGGAAGCACGGAAGACATTGGCAAACTTGTGCGCTTCTTACTTGGTGATGAAAGTTCTTGGATCACCGGGACATGCATTAGTGCCGACGGTGGTCACCACTTGCGACGTGGACCAAACATTGAACCTGCGATGGAAATGGTGCTTGGTGATGCCCGCTATCCCGCAGGTCCGAGTTCAAACTCCTGAGAGATGTCGAAGCGCTACGGCGCTATAAATAGAAATGCCAGTGCTCATGCACTCTTCGTCGTAGTACACGCGATTTGAGTGATTAGGTGCGGCAGTTGCAAGATTGCTGTCGTGTGGAGTTGCACCTAAGAAAACCATTGCACCAGGTACATGGTTGAGTACATAGCCAAAATCTTCCGCACCCATGACTGGGTTAGGCAATTCAATAAAACGATCGTTGCCAATAATTTCTTTAACGATGTTTCCTGCGGTGTTTGCATAGGTTGGGCTATTGACTGTGACGTCGTAGCCATCTGTAAGTTCAACCGTGACCTCAAGTCCATGTGCGGCTGCGATTCCTTCAGCTACGCGACGTACCCCTTCGTGAATCATGCGGCGCGTCGTTTCGCTAATTGCACGAATCGTGCCAAACACCTCGGCGAATTCAGGAATGACATTGAATGCAGTACCAGCATGTACTTGTGTCACCGTCAAGACACCTGGATTAAAAACATTGATCCGGCGTGTAATCAATGACTGCAATGCACCAACAATTTCGCAGGCAGCAGGAATTGGATCAAGCGTGCGGAATGGTTCGCTTCCGTGTCCACCACGGCCAATCACCCGAATTGCCAACGTGTCACTTGAGGCCATAATGGGTCCGCCTCGTGTACTGACAAATCCGGTGGGTAGAGATGAAGTGGTATGAATCGCGAACGCACCAGTGACCTCAGATACCGATCCGTCTGAAAGCGGACCAACATCAAGGAGACCTTCCTCAAGCATGAAGCGCGCGCCGGCGTGACCTTCTTCGCCGGGCTGAAACATAAACACGACGCGGCCTTGTAATTGATCGCGATGTGACGAAAGCAAACGAGCAGCGCCAACCAACATTGCGGTGTGAGTGTCGTGTCCACATGCATGCATCACATTTTCAACTCGTGAACTGAAATCTACGCCAGTGTCTTCAGGCATCGGCAATGCATCCATGTCACCACGTAACAACACAGTCGGACCGGGGCGGGTACCTTCGAGCGAAGCGACAATTCCCGAAGTTGTTTCATGGAGTTTGATTCCGAGCGGCAGACCTTCAAGAGCCGCTAAAACTTCCTCACGAGTTTTCGGTAGGTGATTGCCGAGTTCGGGCCACTCGTGTAATCGTCGGCGCAGGGCGATGGTGTCATCAAGGAGATCAAGTGACTCTTCGGTCAAGGTGGAGATATCGGTGGGATCAGCCATATGCGTATCGTAGACCTGTAGGTCACCGCTGATTTGTGTGGTAGGTAATACGGATGGGTCTGAATGCTGGTGAAGAACTTGTAGATGAGGTGGATGAGTCAGATCAGATTGTTCAAACCGTGCCACGGCGAGTCATGCGCGCCGACCGTCTGCGTCATCGAGCTGTTTTCATCGCGATCCTTGATGGAGCTGGCCGTTTGCTCGTTCACCGTCGCTCACCACTCAAAGATATTTGGCCGAGTTGGTGTGATATTGCGGTGGGCGGAGTTGTTGGCGCTGGAGAGTCCTACCTTGAAGCGGCTCGGCGCGAGCTTGCTGAGGAAGTCGGCATAAGTCAGGTCGAATTGTTTGAACTTGATCCCGTGAAGTCTCGGCCATATGAAGATGATCAGGTCAGTCTGATGGCGCGTTGCTATGTGGTGACGACTCAAGGACCATTCACATTTGATGACGGTGAAGTGGTTGAAGCATGGTGGGTGCATCGTGACGGCCTCGATGACTTGTTACGACGCGAAAAGTTTCTTCCTGACAGTTTGGCCCTACTTCTACCTTTGATTGATTTTTGATCACCGCTGGCGTCGAGGTTGTGCCCACCATGTGTGACCGTGGAAGTCACGGGCACATGAGAAGGGATGACAAATGTCGCAGTTCACCACAGCAGGGATGATCGGAGCCGACCCCGATCAACTCATTTCACTTGGTCACACCTTGAGTCGTCAGCGAGCCGACATTGAGGGTTTGGTTGCAGTCGTCAATTCGGCTCTGGCTTCAACGAATTGGAGTGGACCGGCCCGTCAAGCATTTGAACAAGATTGGCAGGCCTCGTTTCGAACCGCCCTCACTCGCTTGGGAGAAGCCTTTGACCTAGCGGGGCGAGACTGTTTAATGCGGGCTAACGAACTTCGTCGGGTGATGGGCATGCCCTGAGGCGTTACGGTGCCTGACGGATTACGATAAAGACGTGCTGCACGTTGAGTTCACCATTGAGCCGTTTGTTGAAGGTCAACCTGGACCTCACGTACTCGCTGCAGTGGCGGCGGTTGAAGCGCACGGAATCAATGTTGAGTTCGGTCCGTTCGCGACCGAGTTTGATGCTGATGAATTGATAGCGGCAATTGCTGTCAGCGATTTAGTTCGTGATGCTTATGCGCATGGCGCGACCCATGTGACATTGCATATGGAAAAGGTCGAGCCATGACTTCTTCCGAGATCAGCCAAACTCCACTTGATATCAATCATCCAGTACTTGCGACGTTGCAACCACTTGTTGATGCGCTCGGATGCTCGGTGATTGATGCGACTCAAATTGAGGCTGCCGATATTCCACTCGTGTATGAAGGTGAATTAATAGCGGCCGTTCGTCTTCCCGATCTTCATGGTGCGCTGGCACGTTTGATTGATTCAGTGGAGCGCGAAATGGGTCAGCAACTACCTGACATGAATCGTGAACAAAAACAACTAGCGATTCGACTACTCGATGAACGAGGAGCATTTACCTTGCGTCGTGCCGTTGAAGATGTCGCTGATGCAATGGGCGTTTCACGAATTACGGTGTATAACTACCTCAATGCAATTCATCGTTGAGTTAAGAATTTGGTAAATAGTCCTCAAGGCGACCGACTGTAAATCCCTGTTGATCAAGCGCAGCTTTAAAAGCAACAAGGTTGTCGAGTAAGTCGGTACGGAAATGTGTCAAGAAGATATCTCCGGGCTGCAGTCCAGGTCTCTGCAAAATATCGACATTGCCTTCCCACAACTCTGAGTTCCAATTGACGACAACATTGATTCCGCAACTTGCTGAGGCGCGACGAGTATTTTCATCAGAAGAACCATACGGTGGTCGCATTAAGTGACCCGCAGAACCCAATTCCTCGGTGATCGCATTCTTCATATTGCAGATTTCTGATGTCTGTCGTTGGAGACTTAAGCCCTTCAGCGCAGGGTGGCTCATCGTGTGCGAACTAATCGTTCCGCCGACTGTCAAAATTTGCGCAAAGTATGCGGGGTCTTTACGGAATTCCCCAGAGACTAAGAACAACGTTGCGGGCATTTCGTTGTCAACTAAAAACTGCATAGCGGCGGGATCTTTAACGATGCCGTCGTCAATAGTTAGAAAAACCACGCGATCGGTGGTGTCAACTTTCGTGATCTTTGCGG
>CALPPJ020000210.1 GCA_943325425.2 Bifidobacterium breve
AATTGTTGTCATTTCCCCTTAGTGCGGTTTGGGATACATGATTGCGATCACGTTGAGAGTTGCGATCAGCCGATTGCCCTCGAAGGAATTATTGTCGGCTTCGAGATGGGACACGATTAGATGGTCGAAGTTTGCGTATCGGCCACGTGAGGAATAGACCCAATTTCCAAGAGAATGACTGTTCAATTTGATTAAGTCGTGCGCTTTTTTGTTCAAGATCTGATTTTTCAGTGTCCAGTTTTTCAATCAGTTCCTCAAGTGTGACGACGGCTTTGACGTAATCATTTGATGCTTGGGTGAGTTCTAATTGAAAAGAATCTCTTTGGTTATGGATTTCCGCACGAGCAAGATCAAGCTGGTGGTTTGTTTCTAGAAGATTCTGCGCAGTCTTTTGGAAACTTAGAATTTCGCGACATAGTTCAGACGGATTGAAAGAAATGTCACCCGCTGACGTTTGGTGAAAAAGCTCTCGTATTGAACGAGCTTCTATTGTTAAGGGATGAGTTTCAAGCCAATCTGGGAATGTCGGTCGACACAGTGTTGGATCAATCGATTTAGCAGCGACTTCAACATTGGACTCGTGATTTGAGATCGGTACGCCACTTTCGAGTAGAAATTCAGCAATTGTCGTGAGTTCGGCTGTGGGATGATTTATGAGATCTTCATAACGCAATACATGCGATGACAATCCTTGAATGCCATTCGCCAAATGAGCACTGTAAGCAATCCAGAGTGCGAGACCTGTTGCGACGGGAAAGCCATCACGTACATGCAACGACCAGGCGACTTCCGCTGGATCACGCGTGATCACGATTGTGGCAAAGCGGTCTAAAAGTGCTCGACGCCAAAATGGCATGAGCAAACAAATACGTGGATCCTTTAGGCCAACTAGACCCGCCGTGGATAGTTCATCAATGATTTGTCGCGCCTCATAAACATGTGAAGAGGTTTTCTCGACGTCGAAAGGCAAAAGATTGACATTACTCCAAGTCCATTCTTGGGTTGAAAGCATCAAGTCGCTGAAGTTCAGGATCAACGGTCGCTCAAAATACCCGTTGGGGTTGGAGATAGTGGCAGGTAACTCATCATTGGGACTAACGAAATTAACTCCCAAATATGAAATCGCACCTGCTAAGGCTGATGTCCCACTGCGGTGCATTCCAAGTACGAAAATACTGTTAAGCGTCACGATTTTAATGTACAACGCCTTTTGGAGAACTGAGTAATCCAAATATCCCGTTTAACCGTATTTGACAGAATTTATGAATGAGAAAGATTTGTCTGGAGGACTGGAGTTCCTTATTCTCATTGACGATTACGTAATTCTCAATGGGGAAGTAGACAAAGCGTGTGAGGTTTTCGTCAGAGTCGCTTTGCCCGTGTTGAGCTGAATCAATTTGTGAACTTGAGTTGTACGGTGTTGCCGTTGGACGAGGTGCTAAATCATCATGTTGAGAGCAGCAGTCACCCTATGGCCGTGTTCAATGTCCCCGCTGTAGGTAATTTTGTCGGCGAGTTGTTGATCGGTTTGACGTCCAGTCGCAAGAGCCAAGAAAGTTGCGGTATCTGTGGTGATCCTGCTTAATGGTGCTTCCGGCTCGTCCTTCACAAGGGCCGCACGTCCGTCAACAATCGTGCACACGATGTGGCGTGGAACTCCACCAGTGATGTCAATGACCACACTTTGGCCATCGGGCGTTGCGGCTCGTTTGCCAACCACAATCGGCACGGTACGAATCAAGCGATCAATGGTGTGCTCCGCTGCGGCACCAGACAGATGACCAGGAATTCCAACAGCACGACGCATATCTTGTTCGTGTACCCAACAATCAAGTACGCGAATATGCAAGAAGTCTGCAGTAGTGCCCGGTCCAGTTGGGGTCATGACTTCTTTGGAAAAGTACGACTCATCGGCAGCGCGCAAGAAATTCAAACGACGAGCCGCAACTTCGTTCCACTCGCTAAGTACTTGGGCGCCAGTCAGCGAACGACGACTATCGATTTCATTTTCATTTGCTTCGCCAATGGGATTACGCACATAATCAAACTTGGGTGCTTGATGAGTTGTGCGGACTCCACCGCTTTCGGTGCTTTCGTAGGCCACGATGTGCGACAAGTTGTCCTGCACAGACCAACCGGGGCAATCACTCGGAAGTTTCCATTGTGCTTCAGTGAGCTGCGCCCCGAGTTCGGATAACGAAGCAAAACACAAAGCAAGCTTGTCGATGGTGTCATTGGGGATCATGGGTTTCCTTTTTACGGTGCTGGATTCTGAATACTTTGCCAGTCGCGAGCTTGTAGATATGGCGTAAAGGCCTTGCCGATGAACTCTAAGTCGGCAGGAGTCTTGGGGGTTTTGATTTCGTACAGTCCATCAACACGGGTGTACGCCACGGTGAGGTCCCACAGCGCTAAGGCGTGATCGCCTATAGGCGCAGGAACAACAACAGGTCCAAAAACCGCCTTTTCTGATCGTGACCCTTCAGCGGGGAACAGCACGATCGGCACACCAAAACCGGCGAGTTCATTGACGACATAGAAGTGGTCGGCCTTAACGTCGTCGTGGGTTGACTCGTCGGCCAGCGCTAGGTCCCAGTCGTCGGCGGAAGCACCAATAGATTCAAGCAATTCTTTGGCCACAGCGGGGTCGTGGGGTTTGCGACCATCAGTGTGAAGCGCTTTGCCACAGGCCGCATACCAGGCATCGCACAAAGCCATGTCGCGGCGTCGTAGGCGTGCGGCGACGCGCAACGGACTCCAGCCATAGGCGAGAGGACGTTCCCATGGGTGGGGTTTACCTTCGGGTCGGTTGACCTCTTCAAGGCTAAAGAAGCGCCAGTTGATTTCGAGGCCAGTCAGCCGACGAACCTCACGAATCCACAACGACGTTTGATACGCCCATGGGCACATCGGGTCGAAGAAGAAGTCAATTTTGTCGACAGTTTGCGCCATGTTGTCCTCCTAAAAAGGGAATCTCTCAGAACAACCTAGTACCGTAAGAAGTCATGGAACGCCCTACAAAGTTTGAGCACACCCGCTTTCTTGGCGACAAGCGGACCCAGTTGGTGTACGACGTTGACAACTGGGAAGACACTGCGGTCATTGACGAAATCGTGGCCGCCGAAATCGGCTTGTGTTTTGGCCCAGACACTTTGGTCGAGGCCCGTAATCGTGGCTACACCTTGGCGATTCCGGGAAAAACCCGACGCCACCTCAAGCCCCGTGCCTGAAAGTTGCCGTAGCCGATGCTGAGCAACGGCACCATTGTCTCGGGCTCGTTGAGCCTGCCGCGCTACCTGGTTCAGCCTGCTGGTAAATCCGAAGGTGCGCCTGGCGTCATTATGTTGCACTCGTTTCCGTTTGGGCCTATTGATGCCCGTCACTCGGCGAGCAGTTTTCCGGAACTGATGGATCGTCTTGCGAATGAATTGGGATTTGCCTCGATGTGCTTTACATTCCGCGGTTGTGGTGACAGCCCTGGTGATTTTTCATTGCAGGGTTGGGTTGACGATTTGCGCGCAGCCATTGACCACATGATTTCTGAAACTAATCCGACGGGAATTTGGCTTATAGGTTCAAATACTGGTGGTTCGCTGGCCATGTGCGTCGGGGCCGATGATCCTCGCATTAAGGGATGCGCATTGCTTGGACCACGAGCCGATTTCGATGATTGGGCAGCGCAACCACGAAAGTTTTTGGATCACTGTCGTTCAGTTGGTTCGGTGCAGACTCCGCAGTTCCCGAAAGAC
>CALPPJ020000211.1 GCA_943325425.2 Bifidobacterium breve
CCGGAAAACGTTTCACGGACAAAGAGTACCTTTTCTAAGGGTTCAGTGCCTTCAGCGCAGGCTCGGCCAATTCGCTTCGACACACCAAGAAGTCTGGTAACCACAAGGACTCTTTGTTGTATTCGAGTGGCGACCCGTCAATGCGGCTGACGTGTAGCCCTGCTGCTTTGGCGACTGCCGACGGGGCGGCAGAGTCCCATTGATACATGCCGCCGTCATGAACATAAATGTCGGCCTCGCCCATCACGATGGCCATCGCCTTTGCGCCAGCCGAACCAAGGCGAGCGACATCGCAGCCGAGAGCATTAGCAACCATGACGGCGCAGTAGGGATTACGCGAACGAGATGTCACGAGCAGAGGCTTGACACGCGTCGATGGGGGTACTACTGAGGCGGGACTGGCATCAAAGGTGATTCCGAGTGTCGGCAACGCAACAGAAGCAGCAGTGAGTTCACCAGATTCCCACAGCGCAATATGAATGGCCCAGTCATGACGAGGGTGTTCGGCAAATTCGTTCGTCCCATCAATTGGGTCGATAATCCAGACACGTTCGGCGGTCAGGCGACGACGATTGTCGGCTGCTTCTTCGGACAAGATCACATCATCGGGGCGTGCCGCGGTTAATGCACTCATGATGTAACGATGCCCAGCAACATCGCCTTCGTCTTTGAGATCCCAATAGTGAGTGCCTATTGCCACTAACTCGTCGCGTAGTTCAACCAGCATGGCACCAGCTTCGGTGGCTACTCGTGAGGCAAGCTGTTGGTCTGTTTCGCTCACAGTCCTCGACCCAACTGAATTGATGAACGAACGAGTTCTCGTAATTCGCTTTCATCAACTCCGGCTGCGACGAGTTGGATGATGCGCCGTTCGATTGCCTCGGCTTCAACATCAGAAAACTCAGGGATACGTTTTGTGGCCGTCACGAGAGAGACAACGATCAAGATAATTGCTGCACTCGCTCCGCACGCACCGATACTCAAGACCCAACCTTCGTTATTGCCTGCAATTGACGAAATGATCAACCCGGCAATACACATCACAAAGATCACCGCGCAGGCGATGCGAATGGCGCGTACTGCTGGACTGGTATTCATCAACGGGCCAAAGGCTTGTACTTGATGCGGTGAGGTTGATCGGCAGCTGAGCCAATTTCCTTTTTGCGCCAGGCTTCGTATTCGCTGAAGTTGCCTTCAAACCAACGCACTTGACTATCGCCTTCAAACGCCAAAACGTGAGTAGCGATGCGGTCAAGGAACCACCGGTCGTGGCTAATCACTACTGCACAGCCAGGGAACGCTTCCAGCGAGTCTTCAAGCGCGCGCAAAGTATCAACATCGAGGTCGTTGGTCGGTTCGTCAAGTAACAAAACGTTGCCACCGGTCTTCAACAATTTGGCTAGGTGCACGCGGTTGCGCTCACCACCTGAAAGATCGCCAACTTTCTTTTGTTGATCGCTGCCTTTGAAGTTGAACGAAGCAACGTACGCGCGCCCGTTGATTTCGCGGTTGCCAACCTTCATATGTTCGATGTTGCCGGTGATTTCTTCGTAGACCGTCGCGTTGTCATCAAGTGAGTCACGGCTTTGATCAACGTACGCCAATTGCACAGTATGACCAACCGTGATTTCACCAGCGCCAGGAGCTTCTTGACCAGTCAACATTCGGAATAAGGTTGTCTTACCAGCACCGTTAGGTCCGATGATGCCAACAATTCCTGCAGGCGGCAGCGAGAACGTCAGATCTTCAATCAACAGGCGATCGCCAAATCCCTTAGTAAGACCTTTGACTTCAATGACAGTGTCGCCAAGGCGTCCACCGGCAGGGATCATGATTTCGAGTTTGCTCGGACCACGATCGGCGACCTCGGCCTCGGCATGCAATTTCTCATACGCCGACAAACGCGCTTTACCTTTGGCCTGACGAGCCTTGGGGGACATGCGAACCCATTCGAGTTCGCGCTCAAGAGTGCGGCGGCGATTTTCGTTGCCTTTTTCTTCGCGGGCAATACGTTCTTGTTTCTGTTCAAGCCAACTGGTGTAGTTGCCTTCAAACGGGAAACCGCGACCTCGATCGAGTTCAAGAATCCATTTCGCGACGTTGTCCAAGAAGTACCGGTCGTGGGTAATCGCAACGACCGTGCCTGGGTATTCCTTCAGGAAACGTTCGAGCCAGTCAACGCTCTCTGCGTCAAGGTGGTTGGTGGGTTCGTCAAGCAACAACAAATCGGGACGGCTTAACAACAGGCGACACAATGCAACGCGGCGGCGTTCACCACCAGACAACTTGGTGACATCAGAATCGTTCGGGGGACAGCGCAGTGCGTCCATCGCGATTTCAACGTTGCGATCAAGACTCCAGGCGTCAGCGGCAGCGATTTTGTCTTCGAGATCAGCCTGCAAGGCTCCGACCTTTTCATAGTCGGCATCGGGGTCGCCCCACATAGCCATGACTTCGTTGTAGCGATCGAGCAATGCCTTGACCGGAGCAACGCCGTCCATCACATTGCCGAGAACGTCTTTATCGGGATCAAGCTGAGGCTCTTGGGCCAAATAGCCCACGCTAAAGCCGGGGGTCAGGCGCGCATCGCCCGAAAAACCGTCGTCGAGACCCGCCATGATGCGTAACAGGCTGGACTTACCCGAGCCGTTCGAGCCAATAACGCCAATTTTGGCGCCCGGGTAGAACGACAACGAGATGTTTTCCAGAACTGTGCGGTCGGGTGGGTAGTGCCGAGCCAGTTTGTAACAGGTGTAGATGAACTCATGAGCCATGGATAAATGACCTCCAGGGGGCAAGGATAGTCGGCAAAAGCACCTCGTTACCTGCTGACATCACCCACACGAGCCAGGTTGTTTGGTACTTTGTCAACACCTGTCCGTGACGATGGGTCGTTGCCGTTGAGCGACGCAGGTCTATTTGGAGGAATTCATCATGGAAATTTTCACGCAGGAAGGCCTGGCGTTTTTGACGCGATGGCTACACGTTTTGGCAGGAATCACCTGGATTGGTTTGCTGTACTACTTCAATGTGGTCCAGGTTCCGGCGTTTGCTGCTTACGGCGACGAAGGAAAAGCCCGCAATATCTCAATCGACAAACTTGCTCGTCGGGCATTGTGGTGGTTCCGCTGGGCTTCAGTCGTCACTCTTGTCCTTGGTCTTTTGATTATTGGCGTGACCGAGAACTACATGCAGGACTTCATGAGCGAAACTTCGACGTATGGTCTTCCTCATAACTCGGCGATCTTTGTCGGCATGATTTTCGGTATCACGATGGCCGCAAACGTGTGGATGGTTATCTGGAAGAACCAGAAGATTGTTTTGGCTAACGCAGCCAATGTTCTTGCCGGTGGTGAAGCTAACCCCGATGCACCAGCAGCTGGTCGTCGTGCGGTGCTTGCGAGCCGTCAGAACATGGTTTTCTCAGTCTCAATGTTGTTCTACATGGTTGGTGCTTCGCACTTCTTCGGTCCGTTGTATGACGGCCAAGATGCGGGCAAGGCATGGACTTTCGTCATTATTTCACTCGTCATTGGCGCAATTCTTGAACTCAACTGCCTCGGCAAATTGGGTGGAACTGCGACAACGAACAAGTTGTTGTGGCCATATGAGAATCACAAAAATGCGATGTACGCATCGGTTGCCTTGTGGGTCGTGCTGTACATTTTGGGTGAGATTTTCCTCAAGGCGTGAGCCGTTAAGAACTGATTTACATTCAGAATTGAAATAAAGAGG
>CALPPJ020000212.1 GCA_943325425.2 Bifidobacterium breve
ACCCAAACTGTGCCCGGCGCAAAAACTTGGTTCGACACCGAGACGTTCAACTGCGTCAAGCACCATCAAACTGGAGACGAATGTTGTGAGTTGAGCGTTGCGAGTGTCTTTGAGTTCATCGGCGTCGGCATCGAGAAGTAGACGTCCAACATTTCGGCCCGATACATCGGAGGCTTCTTCTACGAGATCCCACGAATCATGTTCAGTCCACGGGCGACCCATACCTGGACGCTGTGAACCTTGACCCGGAAAGGTAAATGCCAGCACGACTAGAAGTTAGACGCTGGCGACACCCTAAACGGGCTACCGATGAGTAACGACACTGAAACTAGTGACAAAGAGTGAGTCCTTTTCAGCGATGGGGGCTAACATATTCGGGTCGCCCCGGTAGCCCAACGGCAGAGGCAGCGGTCTCAAACTCCGTACGGTGTGGGTTCAAATCCCACCCGGGGCACGACAGTTCTGGTGGCGAACTCGCTCGTTTTTTCGGGTGTTTTCGCCACCAGTTCGCTTTCTCACGACAATGTGTGATGGGTAGGCTCACGACGTGGGTCAACGAATGATCGAGCGGAGACTAAGGGAGACGGGCGTTCGTCTACGTCGACTCCGAGCCGAGTTGGCGATTGTGGATGAACAGTTAATTCATTTGGTTGATGAAGCTGAAGACAAAGCCCTACGGTCACTGGTGTCTGAAACCTCTGGCGCAGGGGTGGAATATCGCGAGGCCCGGTTGCATGCCGATGCCATGCGTCAGCATCGGCTTCATGTTCAATCCTCGATTACTGAACTCGAAACTAAACAAGATGAACTTCTGGACAAGTTAAGCCGTTCCTGATTTGCCCGAATCGCTGAGGTACGAGCGAGCCAAAAGTGGTTGAATACAACTATGAGTATTCGAGTGGTGATTGCTGAGGACGAGGCCATTATTCGTCTTGACCTACGTGAAACCCTCGAAGAAGAGGGATATGAGGTCATCGGTGAAGCAGGGCGTGGAGACGTCGCTCTTGAACTCATCCGTGAACTTAAACCCGATTTGGCGATTTTGGACGTGAAAATGCCTGGCATGGACGGGCTCGAAGTTGCCCGCATGATCGGCGATGAGAAGATCTGTGGAGTTTTGGTACTTACTGCATTTAGCCAACGCGAAATCATCGAACAGGCGCGTGACGCTGGCGCCTTGGCTTATCTCGTCAAGCCATTTCAAAAGAGCGATCTCATTCCAGCAATTGAAGTTGCCATTGGCCGTTTTCGCGAACTTCAAGCATTAAACGGGCAGATGGAAGTTCTTGAAGAGCAACTTGAGGCTAGAAAGATCATTGATAAAGCCAAAGGACGTCTGATTGATGAGTTCGGTTTGAAAGAGCAAGAAGCTTTTTCGTTTATTCAACGAACTGCTATGAAAGATCGTTCACGTATGAGAGATGTCGCTGAAAAGATCTTGTCGGGGGATCTACAGCCTTGAGTGCAGCAGATGTACATGAGAAGACTCTTCTTGTTCTTGACGGCAACTCACTGACTTATCGAGCCTTCTACGGCATACCAACCGATATGGTCACGGCTAGCGGTCAAGTGACGAATGCCGTATATGGCATGACTTCAATGTTGTTAACTCTCCTCAAAGATCACAAGCCGAGTGGCATCGTGGTTGCCTTTGATCGTCCTGAACCCACATTTCGTCACATTGCCGAACCTTCTTATAAAGCTCAACGCGAGGCGAGTCCAGACATCTTGCGTCAGCAAATGGGAATTGTTAAAGAGTTGTTAACGGCAATGGGAGTCACCATTTGTGAATTGTCGGGATTCGAAGCCGATGACGTGATTGCAACAGTCGCCGATCAAGCCGTTGACATTGGATACAAGGTCATCATTGTTACTGGTGACCGCGATAGTTACCAACTTGTTCGCGACCCTGATGTGCGGGTGTTGTACAACAAACGGGGTGTCTCCGATTACGCGTTGTATGACGAGGCCGGAATCTTCGAACGAACTGGTGTCACGCCGCGTCAATACATCGCTTACGCGGCATTACGTGGTGACCCCAGCGACAATTTGCCTGGTGTGCCTGGAGTAGGTGAAAAGACGGCGGCAAAACTGATCGCAACGTATGGCGGGTTGGACGGAATTTTTGAACACGCTCATGAACAAACACCAAAGTTGAAGTCGTCGCTTGTAGAAAATGAGCAACTGGCTCGAAAGAACGAAGATCTGATGACTCTTCGACATGATGCGCCGATTGAAATTGATCTAACAAATTTGGAGGTCACGCCCAACGCCCGTGAAGTGGCGCGACTCTTTGACTTCTTGGAATTTAAGTCAATGCATAATCGTTTTAAAGAGGTGCTCAAAATTTTGGGACATGGCACCGAAATTGAGTCCTTGGTCGGCGCTGAAAGCATTGACGAATCTCAGGTGTTACACGCCGAAGTGACGACTGCTGAATCTTCAGCGGCTCTCGCATCGCTTTTAACTCCTGACCATCTTTTCAATATTGCTGCTGAGTGGATCGGCGAACCAGGGCGATCTGAACTTGTCGGTCTGGGAATCACGATAGAAGTTGAACAGTCAGCAACGATATGGGTGCCGGCCAAATTGTTGAATGATGACAATGTGAAAAAGGCTCTAGCGAATTGTTCATTTAGAGCTCACGATGCCAAGCCCATCATGCGCAGTTTGTTGCATTTGGGTATTGACCTACGGGGTCTGGTGCTTGATACAGCGATCGCCGCCTATCTCATTGATCCGGCACAGAATCGCTACTCTCTTGCCGATTTGGTCACCAAGTATTCCAACGTCAGATTTCCCGACGATGCGGCTGCGAACTCGGGTCAACTTGATCTAGATGCCACTGGCGTTGATGATGCCCAACGAAGTGGACGGAATGCTTTGGCGACGCATCATGTCAGCGAAGAGTTACTGCGGGCACTTGATGCTCAGGGTATGCGTGCATTGTATGACGACATGGAGAATCCTCTGGTTCGTGTCCTCGCTCGAATGGAGTTTTTGGGAATTGCCGTTGACAGAGAACAATTGAAGTCGATCGCCGTTCGTTTAACTAATGAAGCAAGTGAGTTATCTGAGAAGATCCAAGCGCTTGCTGGGTACTCGTTCAATCCGAACTCAACTGCTCAACTCGGAAAAATTCTGTTTGAAGAAAAAGGTCTCACGCCACCCAAGAAAACCAAAACTGGGTATTCGACGGACGCCGCAACACTGGAAAAACTACGAGATGAATGGCCCGAGTTTATTGACCCCCTGATGCGCTATCGCGAAATGGAAAAACTGCGCGGAACCTACGGCGAAGGTTTGCTGGCTGAAGTTGCACCCGATGGTCGAATTCATGCGACTTTTAATCAGACGGTCGCTCGCACGGGCAGATTGTCAAGCGATCAACCGAACTTGCACAACATCCCCACACGTACTGAAGAGGGAAGAGTTTTCCGAACCGCATTCGTTGCTGCTCCGGGGTGTGAATTGATGGTCGCCGATTACAACCAGATTGAGTTGCGTTGCATTGCTCACCTAGCCAATGATCCCGGACTCATTGAGGCATTTACCAGCGGTCAAGATGTACACAGCGCAACGGCGGCACGAGTATTCGGCGTCGCCCAAAGTGACGTCAGTTACGAGCAACGTTCGAAAGCCAAGATGGTGTCGTATGGTTTGGCGTACGGCATGGAAGCTTTTGGTCTTGGGCA
>CALPPJ020000213.1 GCA_943325425.2 Bifidobacterium breve
CCGATTGTCCAGCCGAAGGAAACGAAGCGGCCAACGAGGGCGGCACCGAGAGCGGGGACTAACAGTTGAGTGAACAACATAGGGGACAATTGGAAAAGCGGCGCTGCTATGACACCGACGACTCCAGCGATCACAGATGAAATGACCCATGTGAAAAGCGCCAATCGGTCCGGTGAAAAACCCAATAGAAGCGCGCCTTTTTCAGATTCTGAGGCTGCTCGGATGGCGAGCCCAACGCGAGTGAATCGCGAGAGAAACCAAAGCGTGATACCCAGGGTGACAGCGATACCCAATAACCAGAGGGCATCAACAGCGAGCAGGATTTCATCTGAAATCTTGATCACACCACTAGGAAGAACTTTGTCAAGATTGATCGGCGAACCGTTGAAGCGGACACCGATCATGCCTTGCAGAATGAGCAAGATACCCACACTGGCGACAACTTTGGCTAAGACTGGTGCGGAGCGCAGAATGCGAAAGACGAATACATAACTGATGATTCCGAGAAGTGCCGCTGTGGCGAGTGTGAGGAGCAGCGATGAGATGACGGTCATCTGCACACCGTCGCCAAAGGTAATGTCGCGCCAAGGACCAGGAATCAAGAGCGGATAGCGGGCATTGGCGCGCAGGTCGTAATAGACATATGCCGACCATGCGCTCAGACCTCCAAAGCCAAAATTGACGAGCCCTGAGCCGCGTGAGGTGACGACCAAACCTGTTGCGATGATGGCGTAGGTTGCCCCCGCCCCGAGACCAGCGATGAGAGCAGCGAGATAAGCAGTCATCGTTTTTGAATTACAGGTCTAAGACATCGAGGGCGGAGACATTTTCGCCTCCGAAGGCTGGTTCAGCACCATTGTCGGTATAGAGCGCGAATGGTATGGCAAAAGAGCAAACGGCCGACAGCGAAGGGACTGTCCCGCATTGCAATTCTGCATCCGAACCCCACAAGGTTCCATTTCCTTGTCGGAACGAATCAGCGATTGCTTCACCAGTGACCGTTGGTCCGAGGTTTTTTGCGACTTTCCAAATAGAGAGTGTCTGAATCCAACCGAGAGTGGTGAACCCAAAGACATCAACATCTTCTGGTGCTTTATTGACAACCTTGGAAACGTATTGACGCATGAGATTTGTGTCGGCGCTTTCAACCCCACCTTGTGAGCCTGCAAAGTACCACCCTTGAGCAGCGTCACCGACAGCGTTAATGACTGTGTCCGCGAGGCAGGCGGTGTTAGTGAATGCCGGGACCTCAACCTGTAACTCAACTCGAGCGCGCATCAGTGCCACGCAACCTGATTGTCCGTACATGGAGACAATGGCTTCGGGGTTAGTGGCAGCAGCTTGTTGCATCAGCAAGCGATATCCAGCATCGGTTTCTGTTTCGCCTCCCTTGATGACGACTGCGGTGGCGCCGGCGAATGCCAAGGCCGGCTCAAGTGTGGCCAGAGCGGAAAGAGTCGCTGGTGAGTCATTGGCGATAATCGCTACCTTTTTTAATCCGAGATATTTCGGATTTGTAATCGCGTTTGCAGTGGAACCTTGGACCACGAGGTTGCCGGCGGTGATGTAGACGGCTTCGGCGGTGTAGTCACTGGGGAGAATTGGCACGGCACCGATGACGGGAATACCGGCCGCGCTGAATGTCCCGTAATCAACGAAGATATCCAAACCGATCATCGCCAAGTTAACTTTTTTTGCCGCCAGTTCTTGGGCGCAGGACTGTGAGGATTCGGGACTGCCGACGGAAATACAAATTTCTAATTCAATAGGGCGTCCGGCAAAGCCACCTAACTCGCTGTTGATGTAATTGGCGGCGGCTCGAAATGCATTGGTGAAATCAGGGAAGTCGGCAGCCGGAGAACCTTCTGTGTTGACAACGCCAATGACAAAGGGTTCGCCTGTTGGGGGAGGGATTGTGGAATCTTGGCTCGGGGTTGTGACATCGGTGGTCACAACGTTCTCCGTTGAATCAGGAGTGCTTGTTGTCGTCTTGGACTCGGTGCAGGCGATGGCTAAAAACCCACTCAGGACCACGGCTAACACGGGCAACGTTTTACGGCACAGTTTCATATTCATCTTCCCCCTGACATGAACCTTAGCGCCCCAAAAAATGGGCCTGAGAACCCCGCATGCTGGGCTATCTCGCACCCTAAGGAGTGAGAGCTTTGGCCAAATAGGACTGTCGGCGAAACCCTTGTTCGCGTAGGCTGTGAAGGTCGTTGTGAGAGCCACGTCGTGATCCCCCGAGAAAGCCACTGCCATGCCCAACGAAATCCATCAATCTGACAAATTGGCCGATGTCTTATATGACATTCGTGGTCCAGTACTTGATGAGGCCAAGCGACTTGAGGCGGCTGGTCAGCGCATCATCAAGCTGAATATTGGTAACCCGCACCCGTTTGGCTTTGAAACACCTGCCGAGATCTTGGTTGAAGTCTCGCGCAGCTTGCAGGCATCGCAGGGATACAGCGATTCACAAGGAATCACTGCGGCACGCACCGCGATCGTGCAGCACTACCAAAACCAGGGCATCGACATCACCAACATCGATGATGTGTGGCTTGGCAATGGTGTCAGCGAACTCATCCAGTTGTCGCTCAATG
This sequence comes from Bifidobacterium breve, assembly GCA_943325425.2. Taxonomy (GTDB): domain Bacteria; phylum Actinomycetota; class Acidimicrobiia; order Acidimicrobiales; family Ilumatobacteraceae; genus Casp-actino8. The sequence goes on from CALPPJ020000213.1 coordinate 2,604, forward strand.
CTTTGTTGAACGAGGGCGACGAAGTTTTGATTCCGGCTCCCGACTATCCGTTGTGGACAGCGTCAACAACTTTGGCTGGTGGATCTCCTGTTCATTACCTCTGCGATGAAGAGAACGAGTGGAATCCCGATATCGCTGATATCGAAAGCAAAATCACCAACCGCACTAAAGCGATTGTCGTCATCAACCCGAATAACCCAACCGGGGCTGTGTACAGCCGCGAAATTCTGCGCAAGATTGCCGATCTCGCGATTGAACATAACCTCATCGTGTACGCCGACGAAATTTACGACAAGATTTTGTACGACGATGCCGTGCACCACACGTTTGCCGAAGTTGCTCCTGATGTCTTCACGATTACTTTCAACGGACTTTCAAAGGCGTATCGACTTGCTGGATTCCGTTCGGGTTGGATGGTGATGACTGGTCCGCGCAAACATGCTGCGAGCTATATCGAAGGCGTCAACATGTTGACGAATATGCGTTTGTGTGCCAATGTTCCGGCACAACATGCGATTCAAACTGCGCTTGGTGGACGTCAAAGTATTAAAGATCTCATCTTGCCTGGTGGACGTTTACTTGAACAGCGCGATGCCGCGATTAAGGCTTTGCACGAAATCCCTGGCGTTACATGTGTGGTCCCGAAGGGCGCGTTGTACGTTTTCCCGAAACTTGATCCCGAGATGTATCCCATCGTGGACGACCGTCGGTTCGTACTCGACTTCTTGCGCGCTGAACACGTATTAGTCGTTCAAGGAACTGGCTTTAACTGGCCACGACCAGATCACCTGCGCATTGTGACGTTGCCATGGGCGAAAGATCTCACCGAAGCAATTGGTCGCCTGGGACGTTTCTTGTCGACATATCAACCGCCAAAAGACTGACGGTTCACTCAAGCATCAAATGATGTTGAGTGAATCCAAAAACTTGGCGGCGACAGACTCATCGCCAGTGACTTTGCAGTGCTCACTCCAGTGCGAACGCTGAGTTCCCCAGTTGACAAACGAATGTCCGTTGCTGCTGACGTCAGCAACAGCGCTACTTGATTTGCCTTCGCTAATCA
>CALPPJ020000214.1 GCA_943325425.2 Bifidobacterium breve
AATTGTTTCCGGATATTGGTGGGTGTACCCAGTGTTTTGGTTGCTGCCGTATCTCACGGTGTGGCGAGTGATCAATCGCTTGAGGTCGGTTGCCGAACACGGTGGACTGATGGCGTCAGATGATCGTCGAGTGGCGACTCACTCGGTTCAGCAGCATTGGACCGCTCGGTTTTTCTTGGTGCCGTTCAATATCGGTTTCCATTTGGCCCACCATGTTGATGCCGGCGTCCCGTTCCGCAATCTGCCCAAGTACCACGAGATGCTCATCGACTCGTCATATGTCAACGTTGAATACGAGTACCCCAACTACCGATCCCTCTGGTCGGCCCTCTACACCTAAATCCTCTTGTGCTTCTGGTGCAGAATTGTTGCGCATTCCGTAACAATCCTGCACCAGAAGCACAAATAATTTGCACTACGGAGATAGGAGAAATAGGGGGTGGGCTCTAGACTCGCCCCTATGAGTAGTCCCCTTTTCCAGGTTGTCGACCTGCATGCCCGGCCCGCCACCGACGATCTCGACACCGTGGTCCCCGCCGACATTTTGAAGGGACTCAACATCACGGTCAACGCCGGCGAAGTGCACGCCATCATGGGTCCCAACGGTTGCGGTAAGAGCACTTTGGCTAGTTGCCTCCTCTCCTCGCCTGAATACGAAGTCACGAGCGGACAGATTTTCTTGCACGGCGACGACATCACCGACTGGCCCACCGACGTGCGCGCCAAGGCCGGCCTCTTTCTCGGTTTTCAATACCCACAAGAAATTGCCGGCGTCTCGGTCATTCAGTTCTTGCGCCAGGCCCTGAGTGCTCGCAAAGGCATCGACCTTTCAGTTCTCGAATTGCGCCTCGCCACCATGGACTGGATGAAACGTCTCGGCATGGATTCATCGTTCGTTGATCGCTATCTCAACGAAGGATTCTCGGGCGGCGAAAAGAAGCGCAACGAAATCATGCAGATGGCGATTCTCGAACCCGATCTTGCCGTGCTTGACGAAACCGACTCGGGTCTCGACATTGACGCCTTACGCATTGTTGCAAAGGGAATTCGTGAAGTGCGCGCCGACCGACCCACAATGGGTGTTGTGTTGATCACTCACTACCAGCGCTTGCTCGACGAACTCGCACCAGATCATGTGCACGTCATGGTTGACGGTCGCATTGTCGCAAGCGGTGGCATGGAGATCGCCGAAAAGCTTGAAGTCTCCGGATACGAATCGTTCCGTCCGTGAACACAACGCGCGTTGACTGGGCTGCCGTTAAGGCCGACTTTCCCGTTCTTCAACGCATGATCGACAACCAGCGCCTCGTTTATCTTGACTCGGCGAACACATCACAAAAGTCCAACGCAGTCATTGATGCAATGACTGATTTCATGAGCAACGGTTACGCACCGATCAATCGCAGCGCTTATCGCATGGCTGGCGAAGCAACTGATCTATTTGAAGGCGCACGCAGCAAACTGCAGCGATTCATCAATGCCCACAGCGCACATGAAGTAGTTTTCACCAAGAACGCGACCGAGTCACTCAACCTCATTGCACAGACATGGGGCCGTGCCAATCTGTCCAAAGATGACGTCGTAGTACTCACCCACATGGAACATCACGCCAACATTGTTCCGTGGCACATGCTTGTGGCCGAACGCGGAATTGAATTGCGTTGGATTCCATTAACTGCCGATGGTCAACTTGATTTATCAAACCTGTCAGCACTCCTTGATGGCGCAAAAGTTTTGTCGTTCACTGCAATGAGCAATGTTCTCGGAACAATCACTCCGGCGAAGCAACTCTGTGATGCCGCACATGCTGCTGGCGCGATTGCAATCGTCGATGCATGTCAGTACGTTCCACACAATGTCACCGATGTTCAAGCATGGGGTGCCGACTTCGTCACGTTCAGTGGTCACAAAATGGTTGGCCCATCGGGTGTTGGCGTGTTGTGGGGACGCGAAGAACTACTCGAGGCCATGCCCCCATTTCTTGGTGGCGGCAACATGATCGCCGATGTGCGCCTTGATGGTTTCACCACCGCCGAACTGCCCTCAAAGTTTGAAGCTGGCACTCCGCCCATTGTTGAAGTGATTGGTCTTGGCGCCGCAGTTGATTATTTAACAAACATCGGCATGGCCAATATTCGTCACCACGAAATGGAACTCACCGAATATGCTTTGAGCACTTTGAACGTTCGCTACGGCGACGACATTGTGATTCACGGGCCCCGCAACGTTGAGGTTCGCGGAGCGGTTTTGAGCTTTGCCTTCCGCGACATTCACCCACACGACATCAGCCAGATTCTCGACGAAAAGAACGTCTGCGTCCGTGCCGGTCACCACTGCGCCAAACCACTCATGAAACTGCTCGGGGCCAACGCCACCGCCCGAGCCAGTTTCTACATATATAACGACCAGACAGATGCTGACGCTTTGGCTGATGCCCTTGATGGTGCAAGCGATATCTTTGGTGTGTAGCCACGAGAGGAAACCATGCCCGGCTTAGAAGATCTGTACCGCGAAATCATCCTTGACCATTATCGCACACCGCGCAACCGTGGCGAGCTGGCTCCCCCTGCCGTCATGGCCGAGGGACATAACCCACTATGCGGCGATGAAATCACGATCTACGCCCAGGTTGAAAACGGCGTTTTGGTCGATGTCAAGGTCTCGGGTCAGGGCTGCAGCATTTCGCAAAGCTCGGCCTCAATGATGAGCCAGGCAGTGAAGGGCAAGTCACTCGCCGAAATTCAGGCTTTGGTACATCGTTTCAAAGTCATGATGTCGATTGAAGAAGATGCTGATGATGCCCCCGCTGTTGAAGTCAAGATGGGCGATCTCGAAGCATTGCAAGGCGTCGTGAAGTTTCCCGTGCGAATCAAGTGCGCGATCTTGTCTTGGAACACGTTGCTGCAGGCACTTGACAACGCCTCGGCTTAATGTCTCACGAAACTTTCACTGCCGATACTTTTGTCGGCAATTTTTCAAATAGTAAAGCGTGTTCACTACTAGAGATTGTTTCGGTCTCTACAGGTGTGCCACTTTCACAAGCACTACCAGTTCGAGCATTCGTCCATCACTCTCGATATGTCTACGCATCAGAATTTCAGAAGAAGCACAACGATCAATTCTCGAAATTCCCCGTGCTGGATGAACTTACCGTCCAAGTAAATTCAGTGAATACGAAGTTCAACATTGCATTTGTTGACCCTTGGCATGAGATAGAAGATTCGTTTCAAATTATTGAAATAGCCCTCAAACATTTGCACTCAGGGGCCACATTGATCGTGCATGATTGCCATCCGCGAAATCCCGACCTTCGCGCCGTTTCAGCACCTGAAGTATTTCCGTATGCATGGTGTGGGTCAACATGGACTGCTTGGTCCCTCCTGACACAAGCACTGACATCAGACTTCTCTTGGATGACAATTGATGCAGATTACGGGATTGGTGTACTGCAAGTGCCAGAGACAGACCCTCTAAGGCGCCAACTTCTACGCCTAGTTCGCTCACTGTCGAAACAATGGACCTCGGGCAATTTGTGCCGTCCCGAATGGTCTGCCGACGCAGAACACCTACACCTTGTCGCCCCGGACGACCCTCGGGTTGCTGCTTGGACCTGATTTAGTGTCACCTTGGGTGTCACTTGTGTGACATACTG
>CALPPJ020000215.1 GCA_943325425.2 Bifidobacterium breve
CAACATGATGCGATTGTTGCGCTCGCACCCAGCATGGGTCAGATGATCGTCGATGGTGTCAACTCAATTACTGAACGAAACAGCAGTGAACGTGCGCAGGTTTCACAATGAAGAACCGGACGCGCGCTGGCATCATTGCGCTCAGCGCACCAGCAATCTTTTATCTGATCAAGAAACGTGGCGGTGCCAAAAAGCTCTCTGGTGCAATTCGTCGCGGAACCTTGGCCGCACGTAACGCCGAAATTGTGCGCTTAGGTGCCCGTGTCGGGGCAACTTATGCGACTGCATCGGCTCGCAAAGTTTTCTCTTCAGCCGAACGGCGAATTGAGATCGATCACGAAACCGAATTAAAGACAGCTGCACAAGTTTCAGAACGCCTGGGCAATATGAAAGGCGCGTTAATGAAGCTTGGCCAAATGGCTAGTTATCTTGACGATGGTTTGCCCGCGCCAATGCGCGCTGCATTGTCACAATTGCAAGCCAGTGCACCTCCTATGTCAAGTGACTTGGCAGCCGAAGTCATTGAACGTGAACTTGGTGCAAGCCCCGACAAGATTTTCGTCGAATGGGATCCAGTCCCCATTGCTTCGGCGTCCATCGGCCAGGTACATCGTGCAGTCATCATCGATCCAACGACTGGCAAAGAACGTGCCGTGGCGGTCAAGGTGCAATATCCCGGCGTTGACAAAGCGATTGACGCAGATCTTCGTAATGCCGACTTTCTCGGCTCGCTCTTGCAACAAGGCTTTAGCGGACTTGACCCGAGCGACATGGTGCAAGAAGTCAAAGAACGAATTCGTGAAGAACTTGATTACTCACGCGAAGCGCAAAATCAACAACTCTTCGCCGATTACTACCGCGGTCACCCGTATATCAGCGTCCCCGAAGTCATTCCAGCATTCAGCACTTCACGTGTTCTCACAACTGAACTCGTGAACGGAATGTCGTTTGCTGAATTGATGCAACAAGATCAAGAGCAAAAGAACCTCACTGGCGAATGTCTCTTCCGATTCGTCTTTCGCAGTTTGTACGGAATGCATAAGTTCAACGGTGACCCGCATCCCGGCAACTACATCTTTCATGAAGACGGTCGCGTGACATTCCTTGACTTTGGATTGGTCAAACATTTCAGCGATAGTGAAATGAATACGTTCATTTCAATGGTCAAGTCAGCGGCCTATGAAAGTGATATTCCCACATTCCGTGCGGTCCTAGAAAACGCCGGAATGTTGCAACGTGATGCCCCTGTCGAAACCGCCGATGTCGGAACCTACTTCGGACGTTTTTACGAACCAGTTCGCAAGGACGAAGAGATCACCTGGACTCCCGAGTATTCAAAAGGCATCGTCCGTCATACGTTTGATCGATCAAGCCCCATCGCGCAATACGCAACGGTTCCAAAACCATTTGTCTTCATTCAGCGCATCAACCTTGGTTTATACGCGATTCTCGGCGAACTGGGTGCGAGTGGCAATTACCGACGCATCTCACAAGAGATTTGGCCCTTTGCCGATGGTGCACCAAGTACCGAAATGGGCCGCCGTGAAGCGCAATGGTTGGCCCAGCACGGCTAGCGTGTAGCAGATGTCGTCTCGCACATCACGCGCAATAATTGCGCTCACACTTTCGTCCACTCTTCTCTTTGCTGCGTGCAGTAGTGATGATTCTTCATCGACAACCGATGCACCCTCCTCAACCGATCCAGCTGATTTGATTGGTGAACCCACAGTTTCGTTGCCCACCGAAATCCCCACTGAATTAGTGATCACTGATATCACCGAAGGTGAAGGCGAAGCGGCCGTCGACGGTTCAACTGTCTACGTGTATTACGTCGGTGTATTGAGCGAAGATGGCAAGCGTTTTGATGGCAACTTTGGTGGCGACCCATTTGCAGTCACGCTTGGCGTTGGTGCAGTGATTGAAGGCTGGGATACCGGCCTCATCGGCATCAAGGCAGGCGGACGACGTCAGTTAGATATCCCTGCAGAGCTCGCTTATGGCGCAGCAGGTTCGGGCGATGCCATCCCGCCAGATACCGCGATCTCATTCATTGTTGAAGCGGTTGCCATTGTTCCGCCGATTGATCCTGCCGATGCTCCCGAGATCACCATTGAGGGTGCAGCAAATGTTGATGTACTGGTGAGCGAAGATCTTGTTGATGGTGATGGCGCCGAGGCGAAAACCGGATCAAATGTTCTCGTGCACATCATCGCTTATCGAGGCGATACCGGAGAAGAGCTCGTGAGCACTTGGGGCGACCCCAGCCCGGTTTCCTTGAACTTAACTGAAGGTGGCTCACTGCCGGGCTTGGTCGATGGAGTTACTGGTATGAAAGTTGGCGGTCGCCGTCAACTCACTATTCCGTTCGCTGATGCATTTGGAGTTGACGGTAACCCGGACATGAAGTTGCCAGCATCAACCGACCTCGTTGTCGTTATTGATCTGCTATCAACTTTCTAAGACTCAGCCGTTCGGTGGCGGACCATTTCCGTTCGGCGGTGGGTTGCCACCGTTGCCACCCATCGGTGGCATATCGGCGGCAGCATTTCCAGTCTGCGTTGTTGATGTTCCAGCAAAACATCCGATGATGTACGGGAACTCGCCAGTAGCGTGATAGCGATACGTTCCATCAGGACCTGTACGACCGTTACATTCGTCGAGCACATTGGTTTTTCCACTGGCGTTGTAGGTATACGCATTCCACGAATACGACGTTGGGTCTCCGGTCATGTCGTATCCCGAAACAAACTCCGCAGTCTCGGTGCAATCAACATTAAGACATCCAACTGAGTTATAGATCGGAAAACCGTCAAGTGCGTATCCGACGATGACTGAACTGGTGAGATTGCAATAGACGTCAATGTTCAACGCGTGGTTGTGATAGTCGGCGGCGTAACCGGTGTGACCACCGCATGTGTCAAGCAGGCCATTGTAAATCGGGTCGCCAAATGCTTCTCGCGTCGGGGTCGGGCCCTCAGTCGGTCCGAAAATGGGCAAACCAGTTGTCGTAAAACCAACTGGACCCAACATGTTGACGATATTTGTTGGGCTGTCTGCCATCGCTGGCTGTAGCGGAACTCGCCATTCCCACGTTTGTTCTTCCAGACCATTTGGTGTCATCGACTCAAATGTGTAGCTCGGCATTCCATTTGAAGTAACGACAATTTCGGTGTCGGTGCACTCAACATTGACTTCTGGCATTGCGTATTCTTCGCCGGGTCCAGTGACCGCGGTTAAATCTGGAAAGACCGATGTTGGACATTCGCCAAGCGTAGGCAACGCACTATTTGCCGGAACATCTGGTGCCGGTGCATCGGTTACTTCGACAGCTGTGGTGGCCTCGTCAACCACCGTGGTTTCAACCGCGGCCGAAGTGCTCGATGAACTCGTTGAATCATCGCCACCACAGGCGCTGATTGCTGCAATTGATAATGACCCCACCAAAATGACCTGAAGAATTTTCACTTGCTCATTGTGATTGATCTCGTGACCATTTGCACGGTTATTCAGTTGAGAAGTTGGTGAGAGTTTCGTGACGGTTATCGAAGTTCGTCCTTCCACCAGGCTTCAAGAACGTCGGGGATTCCGCCCATCCCCCGCTCTGACATGTTTTTCACATCATCGGGCTCATCGCTTGAACG
>CALPPJ020000216.1 GCA_943325425.2 Bifidobacterium breve
CGCATCCGTAAAGCCAATTGCAATCCTTCAATGCGTCGAGCATCAACATCAAGCTCTTCACGTGACGACTCGGCGCTTTGCCCCGAATCAATCAATTCAATAAAGCGATCGGGCGTGCGCACGTTCCATGAACGACGACCATCGTGGTGTGCGTGTGCAGCGCTTCCAAAGCCGGCGTAGTTGCCTTGAAACCAATACAAACGATTGTGCTGGCATTCACGTCCTGCCTGCGACCAGTTCGACACTTCGTAATTCTCCATGCCCGCAGCGGTCAGTAAATCATCAACGACTTCGTACATCTCTGCTTGAACATCATCATCGGGATGTCGACTCGGATCGTCAGCTAATGGAGTGCCGCCTTCGACTGTTAAGCCGTAAGCCGAAACATGCGTGGGTTGGAGATCGACAACCGATGCCACAGTTGCAACCCAATCCTTCACCGATTCACCATGAACGCCATAAATAATGTCGAGGTTGATATCAGCGAAACCAATTTGACGCGCTAACTCAACAGACCGTTGAACATTTTCCGGATCATGAGTTCGCCCAAGTGATCGCAAAACATGACGTTGCATCGACTGCACGCCAAAACTCAATCGATTCACTCCGCCATCGCGAAAAACCCGCAGCATGTCGCTTGTAATGTCATCGGGGTTGCACTCAATCGTCACTTCAGCATCGCCCGTCGTCGGGATACCTTCAAGAACCCTCATTAATGATTCGGGAGGCACCCGCGTCGGCGTTCCGCCTCCAACGAAAATTGATGTTGCGGTCGGCATACCTGATTCCACCGCCCGTGAAATTTCGGTCGATAGCGAGTCAAGGTATTTCTCAATGATGTGATCACGGTCAGTAAACGTGGCGAAGGCGCAGTAATCACACCGGTGGCGACAAAACGGAATATGGACATAAACGCCATACCCCGGATTTTCAGCGGTAGCTCGCATTAACTAGTCGACGCTGACTTAAATAGAATGCCTAGTTCATCGAGATGAGTGCGAACATCGTCAATTGCTACGTCAAGCATGACGGCAATCGCGCGCACATCATCGGCCCGAACCGTGAGCACCTTGCCATTGAAGTCACCACGCTGAACTTGAATCATTGTTAGGTACCGCGACAGCGTGGCAAAACTCGGACCATCAATGGCAGCCAACTTCACCAAGTCGATAGCCAATTTCTTGGAGTCTGTGATTGATCGCCCATCGGCTAGTTGCACATCTCTCGGCAATAGTTGCTCAATCGGCACGTCATAAAAATCTGCGAGTCGCCGCAGACGAGGCAACGAAATTGACCGCTCCCCTCGTTCGTAAGCGCCAAGAACGGACGCCTTAAATTCATCCTGCGAATTTGACTCAACTTCTTGCAAAGACAATTTCTTCTGGCGCCGTATTGAACGCAGCCGATCGCCAACACGAACGTTGTAAGCCAGCGACTCTGCATCATTTTCGTCAATGTCTGATGAACGCCCAGACTTCTTTGCGACGACTGCCTTCTTAACCATGTTGCGATCTTAAATAAGTCAACATGACTCCGGCGGCGACTGCCGCAGTTTCAGCCCGCAAGATTCCGCCAGGTAATGAAACACGACGAGTCATCAGATCCATTTCCTGATGCGTAAAGCCACCCTCTGGACCAATCACAATTGTTGACAGGCCCGCGTCAGGGGCCTCACCTTCAGGGTCGGCGACAGCAAGATGAGGTCCATAGGACTTCACAAAATTTTCAATTGACGGACACACATCATGAATCGTCGGTATGAAAACTGAACGACTTTGCATGGCAGCCTCACGGGCAATCTTTTGCCAGCGCACTTGATTCTTGGCACCCTTGTCACTATCCCAACGAACAATGGAACGCTCGGTAATGATCGGAACAATGTGGTCAATCCCCAGTTCAGTTAATTTCTGAATCACTAAATCGGGTTTATCGCTTTTGGTCACCGAAAACGCGACCGTCAATGCGCGTGGGTTGACCTCGGTCTGCACCGTTGAATCATCAGTGGATAGCACCGCCGACATCGTGTAGTGACAGATGCGCCATGAGCCTCGGCCATCACTGACCGAAACCTCTTCACCACTTCGTAGACGCAGCACCTTGGCCAAGTGATGAAAATCATCATCGTTCAAAACCGGCGCGTTGATATCAATCACAAACGCGTGAGCCGCGGCACGACGCCGCTCGATCATGAGAATGCCGACTTGATTCGTGAAAAGAATCCTTTATCGGCTGGCGCAACATCTTCGCCACGCTTTTCGGCAAAGGCACGGAGTAATTCTGATTCGTCATCGGACAATCTGGTCGGCACGACCACTTTGACTACTGCGATCAAATCGCCTCGACCAGTTGACTGCAATCGAGGCACACCCCGCTTCTTGAGCACGAACTGCTTACCAGGTTGTGTTCCGGCAGGAATCAACAAAGTTTCTTCGCCATCAAGAGTTTCAAGTTCAAGTGAAACACCCAATGTTGCTTGGGCAATTGAGATTTCGACTTCTGTTACAAGATTGATGCCATCACGTTCGTACATCGCGTGTGGCTTCACCCGCAAGTGCACGAACAAATCTCCAGCTGAACCACCTCGTTGACCAACTGCACCACGACCCGTTAAGCGCAACGTCGAACCAGTATCAACACCGGCGGGAACATCGACTTGGAAAGTCTTTTCGGTGATTACTCGACCTTCACCGCTACATGTCGCGCATGGAGTTGCAATGATTTGCCCAAAGCCACGGCAGCGCTGACAGGCCTGCATTGAAACCATCTGCCCGAGCAAGCTTTGACGTATGCGCTGAACTTGACCGACCCCGTTACATTCCGAACATTTCACTGGCTGCGTTCCAGATCCTGCGCCCGAACCAGAGCAGTCATCGCACACCAAAGCCGTGCGCACACTCACCGGAACATTGGCACCAAAGACTGCTTGTTCAAATGAGAGATCGGCAACGACTTCTAGATCTTGCCCGCGCGGCGGACCTGCCGGACCACGCTGTTGACCAAATGGACTGCCACCGAAAAATGATTCGAAGATATCGCCGAGGCCTCCACCGCCGCCAAAGAAATCTCCGCCTCCGCCACCACCAGCACCGGACACTCCGGCTTCACCGAAACGGTCGTAGCGAGCCCGTGAATCGGCATCGGACAAAACCTCATAGGCCTGAGCAACCTGTTTGAACTTTTCTTCGGCGCTGGCGTCGCCGGGGTTGGCGTCAGGGTGAAATTGACGGGCTTTGACGCGGTACGCCTTTTTGATTTCATCGGCTGAGGCATCGCGCCGCACATCGAGGAGTTCGTAATAGTCAGCCATAATCGTCGCAATTCTACAAAGGTTATTTTTCGATCACGACTGCTTAGCTCTCGCCGAGTCGTCGACCCAATCGGTCTGAAACAACCTCAACGGTCGCAAGTGCTTGCGGATAGTCCATCCGGGTTGGTCCGAGTACCCCGATTGTTCCAAGTTGCTCACCGTCAACCACCACGGGAGCCACCACGACCGAGCAACTCGCCAGCGGTTCAATGCCATGTTCAGCACCAATGGACACACTGAGGCCGCGATCAAGGATGTCTCGCACCAAGGTCACGACCAAGTACTGCTGCTCTAACGTTTGCAAAACCTGTCGCAC
>CALPPJ020000217.1 GCA_943325425.2 Bifidobacterium breve
GGCCAGGCAAATTGGTCCCATCGAGGGCATGCGACTGGTTTTTGGCGACTTCGGAGCGCGTTGAATCCCACGTCACATCCCATGTGACATTCCAACCAAGCGCCATCCGTGGGTCGTTCACATAGGTGACCGTAGCCTCACAAAGGCGCTCTTCCCCCGAACCAGTGCCAAAGGAACTCCCAACATGTTGTCTCGCCTCGCTCACTGGTGCTTCCGTCGCCATTGGCTCACCATCATCATTTGGCTCGTCGCTCTCTTCGGAGGCAGCACGATCGCCAACGGTGTCATGGGTGGTGGGGCCTTTGAAACCCGCTTCTCAATCCCTAATACCGAGAGTCTGCGGGCACTCAACCTGTTGCAGGATGCCTTCCCCGATTCGGACACCATTACTGACGCTCAGATCGTTTTCCAGGTCGCATCAGACACCCCCGACGGCGTCAACAACGCCGAAGTGCAATCGATCATGACTGAGGTGTTCACCCAGATTGAAGCTGGCGTTGAAGGCCTAGAAATTACGTCCCCATACGAAAACCCGCTGTTAGTGAGTGCGACCCAACCCATTGCCTACGCCATCATGCGCCTACCCGATGGCGATTCACAGGCTGAGCAACAAAAAATCGGTGACGAGATTCGCGAAATCACCGAACCGATTCTGATCGAACGTAATGCATTAAATGTTGTCGATGTTGAATTTGGCGGAGACCCATTTGTTGAATTCGAACTTCCCGAAAGTGAAGTTGTCGGCCTGTTAGCAGCGATCATTATTTTGGTTCTCGCATTCGGATCAGTACTTGCGATGGGACTTCCTATCGGTACCGCTCTCATTGGACTCGGCACTGGAATTTCGATCGTCACTATGTTGAGTCACATCATGGAGATGCCCGACTTTGTTGTGCAGATCGGCGGCATGATCGGTATCGGAGTTGGTATTGACTACGCGCTCTTTATCGTGACGCGATTCCGCGAAGGTCTGCGCGCTGGTCTGTCTCCTGAAGAAGCGACAGCCACATCTATTGACACTGCTGGTCGAGCGGTTCTGTTCGCCGGAATTACCGTCATGGTGTCATTGCTCGGCATGTACATGATGGGCATGAAGTTCATTTATGGACTCGCAATTGCTGCATCAACAGTTGTTGGCGTCATGGTTCTAGCTGCGCTCACATTGCTCCCCGCACTGTTGGCTTTAGTCGGACATCGCATCGATATCACCACACGCGCCGCGCTTGTTTCGCTCATTACATTTTCCACCGTTTCGTTAATTGGTATTGTTTTTCTTGGCTCTTTAACGCTTATCGGCCTCGGAGCCTTGATGGCAGTCATCATTATGGCCACAAGTTTCTTAGTGAAATCGTGGCGCACACCCATCAAACATCGTGAACCAAAACCAGTTCAAGAACAGTTCTGGTATCGCTGGAGTCGTTTCATTCAACATCGTCCATGGGTGTCACTCATTGGTGGTCTGACAGTGCTCTTGATTATGACTCTTCCACTCTTCGGAATGCGTCTTGCTCTCAGCGATAATGGCAATCGTGCTGAATGGCAAACCGCTCGTCGTGCTTACGACATGCTTGCTCAAGGTTTCGGCCCAGGATTCAATGGACCACTTCAACTCGTTGCTGAAGTGACTCCAGCAGATGCCGCCGACACCGCGAAGTTAAACGAGATTTCAGCAGCGATTGCCGCCGATCCCGATGTCGCATACGTATCTCCCGCGAACCCCATGACTCCAGAACTCATCGTCTGGCAAGTAGTTCCCCGCGAGTCTCCACAGTCAGAAAATACATCTGATCTTGTGCACCGACTTCGCGATGATGTGCTGCCGCCGGTTACCGAAGGCACCGATATGCGTATCAACGTCGGAGGCTTCACCGCGATCGGCGTCGACCTCAGTGATTACTTCGCCAAACGAATGTTTATTTTCGTTGGCGCGGTACTGCTGATGTCTTTCCTTTTACTCATGGTTGTTTTCAGAAGTCTGTTAGTTCCGCTCAAAGCAGTCATCATGAACTTGCTTTCGATCGGTGCTTCGTACGGCATCATTGTTGCCATTTTCCAGTGGGGTTATGGCGGCAGTTTGATCGGCGTCGGAAGCGCCGGACCCATCGAACCTTTCATCCCGATGATGCTCTTCGCGATCGTGTTTGGACTGTCGATGGACTACGAGGTTTTCTTGCTCTCGCGCATGAAAGAAGAGTTCGACCGAACGGGCGATAACGCGACCGCGGTGGCCGACGGTTTGGCCGCCACGGCCCGAGTCATCACCGCCGCGGCCCTCATCATGGTCGCAGTTTTCGGAAGTTTTGTGGCCGGAGATGACCGCACCATCAAGCTCTTTGGAATGGGCCTCGCCGTGGCCGTCTTGCTCGACGCCACAATCGTGAGAATGGTGCTTGTACCTGCGACGATGGAACTTTTGGGGGCCCGCAACTGGTGGATCCCGAAATGGCTAGATAAGGTCCTGCCTCGCATCAACATCGAGGGCAAGTCCCACCTCCCCGAAAAAGAAGTGGCTTGACAAACCTAGGCTCGATGCCGTAGCGCTTTATATATATGACAACCCCGACCTCCAAACCCCTCGTGATCGTTGAATCACCAGCCAAGGCCAAAACAATTGGTTCTTTGCTTGGTGCCAACTTTGACGTCCTGGCTTCGGTGGGACACATCGCAGACCTTCCCTCTAAGGGCATGGCCGTCGATGTGGACAACCACTTCAAGCCCACTTACGAATTGACCGACCGCGGCGCCAAGGTCATCAAGGAGTTACGAGTACTCGCCAAGAAGGCCAGTGCGATTTATCTCGCAACCGACGAAGACCGTGAGGGAGAGGCCATCAGCTGGCACCTCATCGAAAACCTCAAGTCGGCCATCAAGCCTGGCGTCCCCGTGCATCGGGTGGTGTTCCACGAAATCACCAAGACCGCCATTGACCATGCTTTCGCAGCTCCCCGAGATCTCGATTACGGCTTGGTCGACGCCGCCGAGACCCGTCGCATCCTCGACCGTTTGTTCGGTTATGAGGTGTCCCCCGTGTTGTGGCGCAAAGTGAATCGTGGATTGTCCGCAGGTCGTGTGCAGAGCCCGACCGTACGTTTGATAGTCGAACGTGAACGTGAACGCATCGCATTTGTGACGGCCGGATATTGGGGCCTTGATTTAGTGTCGGCAACCAGCCCGTCGTTCAAAGCGGCCTTGCTTGAAGTAGATGGCAAGCGAGTTGCCACCGGAAAAGATTTTGACAGTTTCGGCAAGGCCAAGGCTGGCGTTGTTGTCCTCAACGAATCGGTTGCGATGTCGTTGGTTGATCGCCTCAAAGGTGTGACCATCAATGTGCGCTCGGTCGAAGACAAGCCTTACCGCTCGTCTCCCAAGCCGCCATTCATGACGAGCACCTTGCAACAAGAAGCTGGTCGCAAGTTGCGCTTGTCAGCTCAACAAGTCATGCGTACGGCCCAAGGTTTGTACGAACGTGGATTCATTACATATATGCGTACCGACTCGGTCACACTTGCTGAAGAAGCACTCACCGAAGTTCGTGCGCAAATTCGCAAGGACTATGGCAGCGAGTACCTGCTTGATTCGCCACGTCGTTATGCCAACAAGGTCAAGAACGCACAAGAGGCCC
>CALPPJ020000218.1 GCA_943325425.2 Bifidobacterium breve
ACTGAATTTGTTGTGCTTGATGCGCAGGACTTTGATCGGGGATATGTCGCCCAGGTGAAATTGCCTGCCCGCGTGCCGTTCGGTTTCCATGGGAACTGGTGCCCCGACAGAAAATGTCTCAACGGGCGTTATCGCCGAAGCGGTACTCGTAAGTCAGTTCGTCGATGCGAGCTTTGATACCAGCATCAATGGGTGCGCCGACGGCAGCTACGGGGTCGACGATTTGGTCGGGGCGACTTGCGCCAATGATTGGTGACGTGATCGTTGGGTTGGCGAGTACCCACTGGACGGCCAAAGTCGCCATCGAAACTCCGGCTTCTTCAGCGATCGGACGTAGCTGGTCAACGGTGTCAAACATGCGGTCATGCCAATAGCGATCTTGGTATCGACCTGCGGCAAACCCAAGAGTGAAGCGTCCACCTTTGGTTGGCGCGCCACGCAGGTGCTTGCCGCTTAAGAATCCGCCAGCAAGAGGGTTGTACGGGATGACTGCGATATTTTCCTCTGCACACAATGGTAAAAGTTCGCGTTCATTTTCGCGGAACAACATGTTGTATCGCGGTTGAACACACTCAAATCCGCTGACACCCAACACTTCAGCTCGACCAACTGAACGAGCAAGTTGGTACGACAAGAAGTTTGAGCAACCGACGTAACGAACCTTGCCTGATTTCACGAGATCGTCCATCGCAGTCAAGGTTTCATCGACGCGAGTTTCAGCATCCCATGAATGCACTTGGTAGAGATCGATGTAATCGGTTCCGAGACGCTTCAAGGAGATATCAACCGAACGCAAGATGTTGTGACGCGAGTTGCCAGACTCCCAAGCCTTCTTTCCAGTTGGGAAAAAGCACTTGGTGGCCACAATGAAATCATCGCGACGACCCTTGAGCCATTTGCCGACGATTTCTTCGGTGCGACCAAAAAGTTCTGGGGGAGCGCCGAGCGGATACATGTCGGCAGTATCAATGAAGTCAATGCCAGCCTCGGCTGCGGCATCCATAATCGCAAACGAAGTGTCTTCATCACACTGATAGCCAAAGGTCATGGTGCCAAGGCAGAGACGGGAAACTTTGAGACCGGTACGACCAAAACGAACATGATGCATGTTCTTACCTTAGGTGAGTTTCACCTGGGTCTGAGTTATTGCGTAGCCAACCAAACAGCGATTTCATCGTTCACCACATCAAGAATGTTGAGTGACGCAACTTCCCAATCGACAGCGTGAGTTCCCCATTCGGGTGAAAGATCACCTTTAAATGCATCGGCGCGTGAATCAGTGGGATCGGCATTGGTGTGGATTTGTAAATATGAGAAACCATTTTCATAGACACACTCGGCCTCGAGCAGGTCGGGAAAACTCATGAAAGGAGTCGTAATTGAGGCAGCAAGTGCCGGGTCGGTGAATGCCCAATCGGCAGTGACGAAGGCCGATTTCAACACGCCAGAACCACCGCTCAATGCCGCGGGGTTTGTGCAACCAGCCATTTCACCTTCGGGCGCAGGCTGTCCCATGCCACCTGGCTTACCGAAGTAAGCGTTGGCGGGCGGAGGAGCAGTGTCGCGGAATGACGCATAGGTCATGATGCAACCAGTCTGTTCACTAGAGCGGCACAGCGGAATGTTTTGCATGGCGGCACCAAGGTCCTCGCCTTCAGGAACAGATACTGCACCGCCAAGCATGATTGCAGAAATCAGAATGGATCGCTGCGATTCGCTTGGATCAATAACTTCTTTCATCAGTCGGATGAGTTGTCCAGTGCCTTGCGAGTGTCCTAACAAAATGACGCCGCGTCCTTGATTGTCATTAGCGAGGTAATGATTCCAAGCATCTTTGATGTCTTCGAATGGAGTTAACCACGCTTGAGTTCTGTCGCCAGGCATTGCTGGGTTGAAAAGACCTGCCAAAGTCACGCTGCGATACGTTGGGGCGAACATGCGACACGACGTGGAAAGCCGTGCTGCTTGTTGGAACGCAACTTCTTTCTCGCGACCGGCGATGAGGTCAGAGTTCAATGTGGCATCTTCACTTGCTGTCGGGTAGGCATAGAAGCAATCGACAGGAGCATTTGGGTCAGGAGTAAAAGTCTCAACCTGGGTCGTTCCATCGGCGTTGATCAGAGTGACACTCGTGTCGTCATCGCACGTGTCGGTCATATCGGGCCGGCAGGTCCAATGTGCGGGGTCGTTGTAGGTCGCGCTGATATATGGAGCAACAATGGTTGATGGTGTGGCAACTGTTGTTGTCGTTTCGCCTGGTGAATTTGTGGCAGGGGCTTCGCTAGTCGAAACTTCAGTTGACGGCGTATCAGTTATCGCTTCTTTAGAGTCACTGCCACTACAAGCGGTGACTAAAAGGGCGGACATGATGATGATTGTCAAACGACGCATGCACGAAAAGTACACAAGTCACAGTTGAAGTGTGCGGTCGTGCTTACTATGTGCTGTGGAGATTTTGCTTGCCGCTGCAGCAGCATTCGTTTATGGCCTTGGCGATTACTGCGGGGGTCGCGCCTCGCGCAAGCTTGACAGTCTTGTGGTGACCTGCGTCGGGCAGGTGTTTAGTTTGATGCTTCTCGGAATCTTTCTGGTGATTTTGGGTGACCCAGCGCCCGGTCTTCATGATTGGTTGTGGGGAGCTGCCGGAGGTATCGGTGGATTTGTTGGTCTTTCACTCTTCTATTACGCATTAGCAAAAGGCTCAATGACTGTGGTTGCTCCACTTGCTGCAGTTGTGAGTGCCTCTCTTCCCGTTGGTGCTGGGTTGTTTTTGGGTGATCGACCTTCGCTGATCGCATACATCGGAATCGTGATTGCGATTGTGGGAATTGCGTTGGTGACGGGAGCGGTGGGCACTGCACACGCGTCGACGAAACTCGCGATTGTTGGAATTGCAGTTTTGGCGGGTTGTGGATTCGGGTGGATGTTTGTGTGTCTTGATCGCACGAGCGAAGACTCAGGCATGTGGCCGTTGCTGGCCGCTCGAATCGCATCAATCACGATTGCGACAACCATTATTTTTGTTCGACAACTCTCGCGTGACCGCACCGACCGACCAGCAATTCGTGTCACCGCAATTGCTCTATGGGCCGGACTCTTTGACATGGGCGCCAATATTCTTTTCGTTTTCGCTAATCGACAAGGTCTGTTGTCGTTGGTTGCGGTGATCACTGCTCTGTATCCAGTCAGCACCATCATTTTGGCTTTACGACTCGATCACGAAAAGGCGAATCGTTCGCAATACGTGGGCATGGTGTGTGCCGGCTTGGCCTTGGCTTTTGTGAGCCTCGGGCGCTAATCAGCAAGGTCCTTGATTCTTTGATCAGTTGCCGTCGGAATGACGTATCGGGCTAAGGTTGACAAGTACAATACAAGTGTCAAAACCTGTGGTCGCTGAGCGATCACCGCACCCGGAGGCGCCCAATGGCCAAAATCAAGGTTGATAATCCAGTCGTTGAACTCGATGGCGACGAAATGACTCGCATCATTTGGCAGTTCATCAAGGACCGCCTCATTCTTCCGTACCTCGACGTCAATCTTGAGTACTACGACCTTGGCATGGAGCACCGCGATGCAACCGATGACCAGGTCACC
>CALPPJ020000219.1 GCA_943325425.2 Bifidobacterium breve
CACTCAGATCACGACCTAGTTGCACAATGCCTACCGAGAAACCTTCGGCGCGAACTCGATATTGAATGCCATCGGCGCCAGTCAGAGTTGCAATGGCCGGCCTCTCAATTCCTTGATTATCAACGCTTATCTGCATTGGGGGAAGAGAAATGCCAACTGTCGCAGCAAGGATGTTTCCGTTGCGATCGGTCAGTTGCACCACATATTGCTCAATACCCAGTGGGCGATCGGGAATCACAATCGTTCCATTATTGTTTCCACCGTTGTTTTCCCGGCCTGGGCGATTTGAATCTCGACGGTTCAAAAGAACATTTGTCGCGGTGCCGAGAGAATTATCAATCTCGGTCATCATGCGGTCTTCAGTTGACTGATACGAAATGATCCCGACCGATGTGGTGACTCCACCAACAATGACAACAAGCAACAACATCAACTTCCAGCGCAAACTCATGACTGCGAAATCCTGGCGGTGTAACCAACTCCACGCACTGTATGAATCAGTCGCTTTTCACCTTCAATATCAACCTTGCGGCGAATGTAACCGATGTAGACCGCCAAGTTCTTCGACTCAGGCCCGAAGTCATAGCCCCAAATTCGGTCATAGATCATTGAATGATCCAAAACGATTCCGCTATTGCGAACGAGTAGTTCAAGCAAATCAAATTCGGTCTTTGACATCTCCAGTTCGATCTCTCCGCGGAAAACTCGTCGCGCCGCAACATCAATGCGCAAAGTATCAAGACTCAAGGTGTCATTTTCAGTTGAATCTTCGAGCGGACGATTGCGACGTAGCAAGGCGCGTAGCCGCGCAAGTAATTCTTCAAGAGCAAACGGCTTCGGAAGATAATCATCGGCCCCAGCATCAAGACCCATGACCCGATCGCTCGTTTCGGTACGCGCGGTCAACATCAAGACAGGCACACGATTCTTCTCGGCGCGCAAAACGCGACAGACAGTGATGCCATCGATAACTGGCATCATGAGGTCGAGTACCACCACATCGGGGCGTTCGGCTTGAATCATTTCTAAAGCCTTTGCACCATCACTCGCTGATGTCACGGCATATCCCTCAAGGCTGAGGGCACGCACGAGTGATTCGCGAATTGACTTGTCATCATCGGCAACAAGGACTCGATCAACCTGAGGCGCGTTTGTCATTTAAGAAGTCTGCCTGTTTCTCGGTAAGAGAATGGTGAGAAACGGTCATCAGACCAAATGACTACTAGCGTGAGTCTGTGTTTTTAGATAAATCCCGCGTTGCCACTCACCTCTTGGCCATCACGATTGCTGCGACGATCGTCGGCGCAGCGTCGGGTCTGGGTTCGTGGGCATTATTTGAAGCGCTCGACCGAGCCACCGAACTTCGACTTGACCACGGCTGGCTGGTTTGGCTGCTTCCAATTGCGGCCTTCATTTTGGGTGCGTCGTATCACTATGTCGGCGGGCCCGCTAACCGCGGAACATCGTTGGTCGTTGAACAGTCGTTGCCTCCGATTGATCCCTCTGCCCCCGAACACACGCCCAAGATTCCGTACCGCATGGCACCCATGATTTTTGGAGCCACATTCATCGCTCAGCTCACGGGCGCATCGGTTGGCCGTGAGGGTGCGGCCTTGCAGATCAGTGGTTCAATCACCAGCCTGTTGGCCAAACCATTTCGCCTGAAGCCATCTGATATGCGATTGATGTTGATCGCGGCAATGGCTGGAGCGTTTGGTGGAGCATTCGGTGTGCCATTTGCTGGCGCGATCTTTGGTCTTGAGGTTCAACAAACAGGTCGCTTGCGATATGAAGGTTTAGCTCCGGCACTTGCGGCATCAATCACTGCCGACTTCATTGTTGAAGCACTTGGTCGCCATACTCCGATCGTCGAGATTCCGGTCAATATCGACTGGTCAATTGCTTTGCGATTAGTAGTTGTCGGCATTGTTGCCGGGCTCGCGGCGCGGGTGTTTATCGGCGTTTTGCACGGTGTCAAGAAAGCAATGCGCGATCTCATTTCGTGGGTTCCAGCCCGACCCATCATTGGCGCGATTGCGACTCTTGCGCTGATGTTGATTTTTGGTCGCGACTATTTGGGACTATCACTGCCTTTAGTTGATCAAGCTCTTGAAGGGATCGCCGCCAGTTGGTGGGAACCGGTGTTGAAGATTCTCTTCACCGCCATCGCACTTGGCTGTTCAATTCCTGGTGGCGAAGTGACACCACTATTCGTCGTTGGTGCAACTCTTGGTTCGGCAATGTCAGGCCCACTTCATCTCTCCCCCACACTGGCCGCTGCAGCTTGTCTTGCTGCAGTATTTGGCGCCGCAGCCAATGCGCCAATTGCATGTGCAGTGTTAGCAATTGAACTGTTCGGGGCCGACATGGCAGTTCCTGCTGGAATCGTGTGCATTGTCGCGTACGCCATTTCACCGAAGCACGGCATCTACGAAGGCCAACGCCACGGCTCTACGAAAGACCTCCGGGCCACCGCAGCACAACCACATCACTCATAAATGCCGGCGGGTGGTCGCCTAACCACTCTTCAATTTCAGGATCGCGACTTGCGGGCAAACACAACCGTCGTCGCGCCGAAATAACTAACGATGCCGGATCTTCAGCATGACGCGACAACGGCGGTCGCTCAACTTCAAATACTTCAGGCTCAAGCCCGAGTCCTTCAATCACTTTGATTGCGTCATCAGAGGTTGGACCTTCGGGTCGATCAATATTCCAGAAATGCTTCCAGCCTTCATTCCATGCCGACAGTGGATGCTTCTTCGGCATCACCACCACAACACCGAGCCTGGCCATTGCAGTTAATGCCACAACAAATGGTTCAAGATCGGCAACATTGAAAAACACGTGATGGCATACCACCACGTCGCATGGCGCAATGGGCCGACCAGCAAGTTCGGCCTCAATGATCACATCAGGGAAACGTCCCTGAATTTCGGTGAATTCAACGCCTGCTTCATCAGCGGCTTGGCCAAATCGTGCCAACATCGCTGGGTTTTCATCGACACCAACAATGCGGGTGGCACGCGGGGCTAACGGCAATGACGAACGGCCACCGCCACAACCCACATCCATCACGGTTCCGCCTTCTAACGGTAGAAGTTCGCGCGCTAACTCGAAAATGGGGTTCGTGGGGTCAATGGTTTCATCGACAGCAAAAGTTTTTGGATCATGCGACCACGGTGGTACTTCGGCTTGCGCGACGATCTCGTCGGGAATTGCCCACGCCAAAAGTTGTTCGGCCCAACGTTGTCCTGGTTCGGTGAGCGTCACAGTTGTTTTACTCGGCTAACGACTCAGTGATTCTTACTTCGCCAACACTTGCACTGGCAGTTCACGTGGTCCGCGAATCTGGCCGACGCTCCACGTCACATCATCTTCGGTGCCGCCAAGAGTGAACGACGGGAAACGATCAATGAATTCTTCAATCGCAATCGTCAACTCAAGACGTGCCAAGTTTGAACCGAGGCAACGGTGAATACCGAGACCAAAGGCTGAGTGACGGTTTTCAGCACGATCAATCAGCACCTTGTCGGCATCAGGGAAAACTTCGGGGTCAAGGTTGGCAGCCG
>CALPPJ020000220.1 GCA_943325425.2 Bifidobacterium breve
ATCGCATTCGTATTCGCCTGTCAAGATTTTGAGAATGGTGCTCTTGCCAACACCGTTCGCGCCAACCAATGCGGCGTGTTCTCCTGGTGCAACACCAAAACTCACATCAAAGAAAAGCTGGTCAGCTCCGGGGGGTGCATATTCAAGTTCGGAGATGACGATGCTGCTCACACCGTCCATTCTCGCTGGAAAAGTGCGGGACTACACCTTGAGAAGCAATTTGCCGTAATGGCCACCTGTCATCAACAGGTTCATGACTGCTGGGAAGTTCTCAACACCTTGTTCGATCTGTTCACGAACAACCAATTCTCCGCTACGCAGCCAATCGGCCAGATTCTTCTCGGCGCGGGCGTAGTGATCAGCGAAATGGAAGACCGCAAAGCCCTCCATGGTGGCGTGCCGTTCAGCCAACTTGAGGTAATTCTTAGGACCGCGAACATCGTCCATATTTTCGTACTGAGAAATACCGCCACAAATGACGATGCGTGATCCTTCAACGATGCGCATTAGTACGTCATCAAGAATGTCACCACCGACATTGTCGAAAAACACGTTGATGCCATCGGGCGCCAACTCATCGAGTCGTTCGGCAACATTTTCGTTCTTGTAATCAATTGCAGCATCAAACTTGAGATCATCAACTAAGAACTTTGATTTGTGTGCGCCACCGGCAATGCCGATGACTTTGCTTGCACCACTTAGGCGTGCAATCTGTCCGGCGACTGAACCAACTGCACCAGCTGCACCAGAAACAACAACCGTGTCACCAGCCTTCACCTGACCGACATCAACAATTCCGAAGTATGCAGTGAGACCAGTCGTTAAGCCGAGTGCGCCAAGATAAGCCGATGCTGGGGCGATCGTTGTGTCAATCTTCTTCATCGTGAACGCTGGCATCACTGCATGAGTTTGTGAGCACAAAGGTCCAAAGACGTGATCGCCAGCAGCAAAACCTTCGGCCTTACTTTCAAGAACGACACCAACTCCGAGAGCGGGGATGACTCCGCCTATTTCGGCACCTCGGTGAAAACTGCCTTCATTCAAGGTGGTGCGAATAAACGCATCAATACCGAGAAGATCAACTTTGATGAGCAACATGCCATCAGTCAGTTCTGCAGTTTGTTCTTCTCGATATTCAAAGTTTGAGTCGTCGGGGCGTGCAGCGGGACGGCTCTTCAAAACGATTTTCTTGTTTAACTCGGTCATCACAAACCTCCATCAATTCCGATGACTTGACCCGTTACCCAACTAGATGCGGGCGAAACGAAATACAAAACTGCCTGACCCAAATCTTCTGGTGTACCCAAACGGCGCATAGGCAAGCGCAACATCTTTTCAAGTTTCGGCAAGTCGTCATCTTCAAGACGCAAAGCCTTCATCATGATTTCGGTAGGTACTGCACCAGGCATAATGCAATTCACGCGAATACGCGGTCCAAGTTCTTTTGCGTACGTGACAGTCAGTGAGTTCACGGCAGCTTTTGCAGCCGCGTAGTGACCGCTTCCCATCACGGTATTGACGGCAGCCTTCGAGGAGATATTCACAATGCGTCCACCATCGCGCATGAGTCGTGCCGCCACATTGGTGCATACCCAAACTGACGTGATGTTGAGTCGCATCGTTGCATCCCATTCGTTGGGATCGAGATTGGTGAGCGGTGCTTGAATCGGTGAACCACCGGCATTGTTTACCCAAATATCAAGATGACCAAATTCGCTAATGGCTTTTTGTGCGAGAGCTTCAACCGCAGCGTTGTCGGTGACGTCGGTGGGCATGGCAATAGCACGGCCGCCGGCAGCACGAATTTCTGCAGCCACTCGTTCAACTTCATCTGCACGTCGAGCCGCGCAGACAACTGCGGCGCCGGCCTCAGCCAAAGTCTTGGCAATGCCTTCGCCGATACCGCGACCGGCTCCGGTCACGACTGCGACATCGTCGGACAGATCAAATAGTCCACTCATCAGAATTCCCCCATTGATATTTTGAATCTGCGTAAAAGTTACCAGCAGTAAGAAACCTGGCGATAGGGGCAATTTCAGAAAATCTTTGGCTAGGTGTCATTAGTGGGGCAGACTGTCGGCATGTCTGCTCCGTCGCCGCGTCGCCCAGGTCGCCCGATTGGGGGTCAGCTGGTGATCGATCGTGATCATGTGCTCGATGCGGCCGAACGGGTGATTAAGCGCGATGGCCCTGGTGCATCTTTGGAATCGGTGGCTGTTGAGGCTGGCGTCACCAAGCCGATCGTGTACGACCGAGTCGGTGGACGGGCCGAATTGGCTGATGCCTTGGCCGAACGCTTGTCAGACCGCATGCTCGAAGCCACTGAAGACGCAATTGCCGGAGAAACCTTGAATCAGGCCAGTTTGAGCCGTCTGGTGCGAGCGAACCTCCTGGCAGTGGCCAAAGATCGTGAACTTTTTCTGTATGTCACCGGTGGAAATACCGAACAAACCGCCATTGGACGTTTATCCCTAGCCGAGCGCTCAACGACACCTTTGGCTAAAACTCTCGCCGTTTGGCGAAAAAGCCAGGGTTTTGACCCAAAAGTGGCGGATGCATGGTCGTTTGCCATCGTGGGAATGTTGCAAATGATCTCAGTGTGGTGGATCTCCCAACCCGAACGAGCCGTTGACGAGGTCGCCGACCAAATCAGCGATTTGATGTGGAACGGACTACAGGGTCCTCGGTCGTCCCTCTGACGGGCCGCTTACCTTTGTGAAAACCCGGATGGTCTGAGGCAGAAATGAAATAACTTACGAGGGGTAGATATGACTTGATAGGCGTGTTACTGTCGTCACAGATAGTCAAGAAACCCTAAGGAAGAAAATGGCCGATCACGATAGTTACGAAGATCTCACCGAATGTGCGCTCACGCCAGAGCTTGAACACAAGTTGGTGTACTCACTGGGTGAATGCGTCTTCATGTGGGTGAATGGCAAAGGTGAGCCTTTTGGTGTGGTGATGTCGTATCTACCCAAAGACGGCAAGTTGTGGTTGACCGCAGCCGAAACTCGTAAGCGCATTCCGGCGTTACGACGTAATCCGCGTTCATCGATTTGTATTAACAGCACTGGCTCAAGCCTCGGTGGTGGCAAGACCATTACCTATAAGGGCGATTGCTTTATTCACGACGATCGGGCCACCAAAGATTGGTTCTATCCCGAATTCGCAAATCGTTTGCGTCCTGACAATCAACAGGCCGCTGATGAATTCCGCAAGTTCCTTGATTCACCACATCGCGTGATTATGGAATTTGTTCCCGATTATTCATTGAGCTTCGACGCCACGTTGATGTGGGCTCGCTCACCAGAAGCAGTCAAGAAGTAAACAACTTTCATTCAAAAAAACCTCACACCAAGGAGACACATCATGTCAATGCTTGAAGAAATCCCGGCCCACTTACAAGGAAACGGTCGTCCAACCCAAGAAGAACTCACGTTGACTGATCTCAAAGTCGTCGGTCATATTCCGACCGAACTTGATGGTCGCTACCTTCGTAATGGTGCGAACCCGTTGACTGGCATGAGTGATCACCCGTTCTTTGGTGATGGAATGATTCA
>CALPPJ020000221.1 GCA_943325425.2 Bifidobacterium breve
GTTCACCAAAGTACGAATGAAGACAATCCGTTCACCCTTTTTGCCAGAAATCTTGGCCCAATCATCAGGGTTGGTCGTGTTTGGTAGGTCCTCATGTTCACGGAATTCTTGTCGAATTGAGTCCAAGAGGTCTTGGGTGCAAACACCGCGACTACCGCCAGAAATGACTCGCTTAATCGCCAGTTTCTTCGATCGACGAACAATATTTTCGATCATCGCTCCTGATGAGAAATCACGGAAGTACATCACTTCTTTATCGCCGTTTGCGTATGTCACTTCAAGGAAACGATTGATTTCATCTTCGCTGTACATACTTTCCACCGCTGATGAAATCATGTTCACGATGGCCAATTCGGGTGTTCCGTGTTGCGCGACTTCTGATTCGGCGATCGGAATTTCGGTCGTTAAATACCGGCCGAAGATCTGCGTCGCCGCGATATCTGACGGGCGTTCAATTTTGATCTTGACGTCAAGTCGACCAGGTCGCAAGATCGCCGGGTCAATGAGATCTTCACGATTGGTCGCTCCAATCACGATCACATTACGAAGGCCTTCAACGCCATCAATTTCCGCCAATAATTGGGGCACAATCGTGGATTCCATATCTGAGGAAATTCCGGTACCGCGGGTGCGGAACATTGAATCCATTTCGTCGAAGAAGACAATGACTGGCCAACCCTCTTCACTCTTTTCACGGGCACGTTGAAACACCAATCGAATTTGGCGTTCAGTTTCGCCCACGTACTTGTTGAGCAATTCAGGACCCTTGATGTTGATGAAGTAACTACGACCCTTTTCATCGCCCGTTCGCGCCGCAACTTTTTTAGCCAAACTATTGGCTACTGCTTTTGCAATGAGCGTCTTGCCGCATCCTGGCGGGCCGTAAAGCAGGATTCCTTTGGGCGCCGGCAACTGATGTTCAGCAAAAAGATCGTGATACAAAAACGGCAATTCAACGGCGTCCGCAATTTGCTCAATTTGCGAGTCGAGCCCTCCGATATCGACATAACTGATGTCGGGAACTTCTTCGAGCAGTAGATCCTCCACCTCGGGTCGAGGCAATTTTTCTAACAACAAATTGGTTCGACTGTCGCGGCGCACCGTGTCACCGCTACGCAAATGGACTCCGCGTAGAGCATCAGCTAGTTCACACACCAGTTCATCATCGGTGCGCCCAGTAACAATTGCGCGAATCCCATCTTCAAGCACTTCTTTGATTGTCACCACTTCGCCAGAGCCTTCGGATTCGCGGGCTGTGACCACATTGAAGCTTTCGTTGAGCACAACCTCGGCCCCACGATGCAACAACTCAATATCAATATCTGGGTGAACGTTGACGCGCAACTTGCGTCCACTCGTTAAAACGTCAATTGTCTGGTCGTCATTTTTACCGACGACCACTCCATAAGCCGATGGTGGCTGCGACAACTTGTCAACTTCGTCGCGCAGCGACACGATATTTTCGCGGGCTTCTCGAAGGGTGTAACTCAATTTCTCGTTCTTGGCAGTCTCTTGCGCAAGTTGACCCTTGATCTCCATGAGACGCTCTTCAAGCTGTCGGACTCGCCGCGGTTGGTCGGTTTGGGCTTCGGTCAGCCGCTGACGTAACGCCGCCACTTCTGATTGCAACGCAACCCGCTCAGGCTCATCTCGAGCAGTCATATCTGGACCAGTCAGATCTTGACTGGGATCACTGCTGTTTTGCTCCGAGTTACGCTCCATGTTCGGGCCTTTCCCACATGCCTACCCGTGCGAACTTACACCCCCTCGGCAACCGAGGTCTTGGCGAGGTCAGAAGTCATCAATTTCTGGTCTCCCCATTACATCGTTATCTCATCTCTTCACAAACGGGCAAACTCCGGACCGAAATTTTCTGGTAAAAGTTGAAACTCGTACCACCATGAAGGCGATGATCGGGCTACTGCCCATGTAAAGTAATCACACCAGCGGTTAGGTACCGCAGAGTTACCCGAGGAGCAAGCGAGCGAACATGAAGGTCTGGATTGATCAGGATCTATGCACAGGCGACGGACTTTGCGAAGAAATCTCGCCCAATGTTTTCACTCTGTTAGATGATGGCTTGGCATACGTCCGAGAAGGCGCCACGGTCTACGCAACAGCTAAGGGCCACGCCCAAGGCGCTGAAGGTCTCGCCAATATTCCCGATGGAGAGCTTGACGGCGTCATCGAATCCGCCGAGGAATGCCCCGGCGAATGCATTTTCATCGAACCCTAAATCTGCTTCGGCGCATCAGCGCTTAAGAGACGACCGGTTGTCAAGAAGCCAGTGTGTGCCACCATCCGGTGGTCTGGTCGAACTGCTTGTCCTTCGATATACCAACCACGATGCAGCACCTCGAGCGTGCGCGTACCAGTCCACATCGGATTAGCCATTGCTTCGCGAGTTTGAACGGCCTGAGTGATCGACGGTGTGTACGCCACCAAAATCCCGCCCGGGCGCATCACCTTTTGCGCATGGGGCACAACCTGCCAGGGTTCAGGCAAATCAAGAATCACGCGATCAATATCAGGTGCATCAATTCCTTCGTAACAATCACGAACCTCGACGTGATATCTCGACAAGGCCTCTTCGCCCAAGAACGAACGAACATTGGTCACAGCTCGATTGGCAAAGTCCTCACGTAACTCGTACCCAACAATCTCGGCACCGTAGCGCAACATCGTCATTGACAAAGCACCTGAACCAACACCACTTTCCAGCACTTTGACTCCTGGCCCGATATCAGCCAACATGCAAATCGGTGCGAGGTCTTTGGGATAGATGACTTGCGCTCCACGCGGCATCTCCACCACGAAATCTTCAAGCGTTGGGCGAAGGGCGATGTAGCGGGCACCTTTGGTCGATTGAACTCGGAAACCTTCGGGCTGGCCAGCAATCTCACTGTGCGAGACGTAACCCGCATGGCTATGAAACTCTGATCCTTCAGTGAGGTTGATCAAATATCGACGCTGTTTGCCGTCAATCAACAGAACTTTGTCGCCATAAGCGAATGTTGGGGAAGTTAAGGAACTCATTTTTTGGAGGCCTCCGCCTGCACACGTTTTTGCGAACGCGATTTCTTTCGAACTAATTCAACTGAGACGGGTTCGTGAGCGGCTGAACGTTCAACGAGTCGGCAAAATGCGCACACCGATCCTTCTTCTCCACCGGTTGGTGCACCACATTGCACACACGGGGTCACACTGTCGGCCCCAGTTGCGGCGATTGATGCCAAGACGGGGGCCATCCGGTCAAGGAAACCGAGGTAATACGAAGCTTTTGTACCTGGCGATTTTTCTTCCAGGACATTGAGCGCCTCTTTGTATCCGATATGGCGGTTACCTTCGGCCATCGGACATTCTTCAACGATGTAGTCAATTCCGCGAATAACGCACCAGGCCGCCATTTCACGTTCGGTTAAACGAATGAGTGGCTTGACCTTTTTCGGAAAACCATGGCGGCTTGGCAGCACCGGCAATTGGCGTGCCAAATACTCAACATCCCAACGCAGAGCATTACCAAAAAGAACTGCAGCTTCGTCGTCAAGATTGTGA
>CALPPJ020000222.1 GCA_943325425.2 Bifidobacterium breve
CCGGAGACACCCTTTTTATCGGAGACGTCGGCCGACCTGATCTCTTGGCTTCAATCGGTGTCACCGCCGATGAACTTGCTCGTCAGCTGTACCACTCACTCCGCGAAAAACTACTGACGCTTCCCGACACCACCAAAGTCTTTCCCGCACACGGAGCTGGTTCGGCCTGTGGGAAAAACCTCAGTACCGAAACTTCTTCCACTATCGGTGAGCAACGTGTTTCCAATTACGCACTTGCACCCATGAGCGAGAACGAATTCGTTGAAACTGTTACCGAAGGACAGTCGGTTGCCCCGCTCTACTTCTTATACGCAGCGACAATGAATCAAAAGTCGCGTGAGTTACTCGATGAGGACACCCATGTCACAAAACTCACCATGGATGAGGCGCTTGCTCATCAATCATCTGGCGCAGTTGTGATTGATGCCCGTACCGACACCGAATTTGCTCAAGGTCATCTCGCACGATCAGTCAATATCGGCTTAGGTGGGCGTTTCGCCGAATACGCCGGCGAGGTCATGGTGGCTGGCACACCCATCGTTCTTGTTGTCCCAGCAGGCCATGAATCAGAAGCAAAAATTCGTCTTGCGCGAATTGGGTTCGACAATGTTGTCGGAGTTCTTGATGACCCAACCCGTGCATTCGTTGAAAATCCAAAGCACGTAGAAACTGCATCACGACTAAGTGCCGCAGAACTCATGACACGCACGGGCACGGTCAAAGATCTCGTGTTAATAGATGTTCGCAATCCAGGCGAAGTATCTCTCGGAACAATCAAAGGTTCGTTAGCCATTTCGTTACCTTCACTTTTGAACCGTATCCCCGAATTAGATCCGACGAAGCCCACTGTGGTTTTTTGTGCGGGCGGATATCGCTCATCGATTGCACGAAGCCTTTTACGTTCACATGGCTTTAAAGATGTCAGTGACATGGTCGGAGGATTCACCGCATGGAATGCTCACTTGCACATGCAGTCG
Organism: Bifidobacterium breve; assembly: GCA_943325425.2. Taxonomy (GTDB): domain Bacteria; phylum Actinomycetota; class Acidimicrobiia; order Acidimicrobiales; family Ilumatobacteraceae; genus Casp-actino8. Next base: position 978 of record CALPPJ020000222.1, read on the forward strand.
GCGTCTCCTACAGCCGAGCCAGCGATTGACGCCGCTACTGTGGCAGCAGATAAAGATGCATTTATCTTCGACGTTCGTGAACTCCACGAATGGCAAGCTGGTCATGTTGACAACTCAATTCATATGCCAATGGGGGATGTAGTTTCGCGAATCACCGAGTTGCCAAGTGATCGTCAAATTGTGTGCATCTGTCGATCCGGAAATCGTTCGGGTCGTGTTACTTCATACCTACGTCAACAAGGCTACGACTGTGTCAATCTCACCGGTGGTGCTCAGCAATGGTTGAGTTCTGGTCATCCACTCGTCAACCATGTTGGAAATGCCGGTGTCGTGATCTGACAAGGGTTGTTGATCTTCCTGTCGCAATAAGTGTCAGGAAAAGACAAATCGGGCGGAGACAACAAAACTTGGACGGCAAAACTTAGGGGCATCCCGCCACCCTCGTGTGAAATTCTCTCCGCCAAATGTGCAATTATCAAGCATGGCTCAACCACTTGATATTCGCCCACTTCTTGACCCTGAGATCTCCGCCCTCTTGGCAGCGTCGCCCGTCGATATTGGTGCAGCACTCGGTTCTCTCACCAATGAATCCGTTGTAGAGATTCGAGCCATGTTTGGGGCGACTCCCCCGCCGCCATTGTCTGACTCTGTTGAGCGAACTGATTATCCGGTACCTGGCCGCGATGGAGTAACAGTTCGGGTACATCGTCCCAAGAACATCACTGGCAGTCGCCCATGCGTGTACTGGATGCATGGCGGCGGCCTGGTGATCGGTGACAACAAAATGGATGATGCTCGTTTTGACAATTGGTGCAACAAGTACGGCATCGTCGGAGTCTCGGTTGATTATCGGTTAGCCCCAGAGCATCCGTACCCAACGCCGCTTGAAGATTGTTACGCCGGTCTGGCTTGGGTGATTGCACAAGCAGGTGAACTTGGTGTTGATACAAACCATCTCGGTATTGGTGGAGCAAGCGCAGGTGCTGGCTTGGCAGCCGGACTCGCACTACTCGCGCGCGACCGTGGCGAATACTCACTCGCCTTTCAACTCTTGATCTACCCGATGATTGATGATCGTCAAGTCACCGTTTCAAGCACATGGTCGGACCCCATTTGGTCTCCTTCGGCGAACACCTTTGGTTGGACCGCATACCTTGGTGCAAAGAAAGGAACTGCCGATGTCGAACCTTACGCAGCAGCTTCGCGAGCAACCAACCTCGTTGGACTTCCACCTACTTTGATTGCAGTCGGTGCACTAGATGGATTCTCTGACGAAGATATTGATTACGCAATTCGCCTTCGCCATGCAGGAGTAATTACCGAGTTGCATGTTTACCCTGGCGCGCCTCATGGCTTTGATACTTTCGGCGATTTCACCGCCGTTTCTCGCCAAGCCAATCGCGACATAGATGAATGGCTCGAGCGCCAGATTCAATAGTCAGTTCACGAACGGAATGTCATGAGTCTCAAACTGCATTGGTTTCTTCCCACGTCTGGCGATAGTCGAACAGTGACACCTTTTGGTCCCGACGGTCATTTTCGTCCTCCCACACTTGAGTACATCACTCAAGTTGCACAAGCTGCAGACCAACTTGGGTTTGATGGAGTGCTCACACCAACTGGAACTCCTTGCGAAGATGCATGGCTGATGACCGCAGCACTCATTCGCGAAACCGAACGACTTAAGTTTTTAGTCGCCTTCAGACCCAATGCCTTAACGCCAACACTTGCTGCACAAAAGGCGGCAACATTTCAGCGAATTTCTGACGGGCGTTTACTTTTGAATGTTGTGACGGGCGGAGACGATGACGAACAACAACGTTTCGGTGATTGGCTCAATCACGATCAGCGCTACGCCCGTACTGATGAGTTCATGACAGTTCTGCGAGGCGCGCTGTCGGGTCAACCATTTGATTTTGCAGGTGATCATTTCAAAGTTGCCGGAGCAACGGTGAGCCAAGCCCCTGACCCGCAACCAAAGTTGTATTTCGGTGGAGCCTCAACAGCCGCTGAAGAAATCGCGGCAAAGCATGTTGATGTGTACTTGATGTGGGGCGAACCACCATCGATGATTGCTCCGCGTATTGCACGCATGCGACATATGGCTGCCGATCAAGGTCGCACGCTCACTTTCGGAATTCGTCTACACACCATCACCCGAGATCATGCCGATGATGCCTGGAAAGAAACTCAAAGATTTCTTGATCTCGTTGATGACAATCGAATGGCTGAATCACAGGATCAATTCGCCCGTACGACTTCTGTGGGTCAACAACGTATGGCCTCGCTACATAAGGGCTCGAAAGAAAACCTGGTAATTGCACCAAATCTCTGGGCTGGGTATGGACTGGTACGTAGCGGAGCAGCGACTGCACTCGTAGGCAATCACTCCGAAGTAGCAGACCGTATTGAGGAATATCACTCGCTTGGTATCGACGAGTTCATTCTGTCGGGTCACCCGCACATCGAAGAGGCCTACTGGGTCGGAGAAGGTGTCATGCCCGAATTACGCAAACGAGGATTACTCGCCGAGAATCCAGCATTGATTTCGCGCAACACCGGTCAACGAAGGACCTAC
>CALPPJ020000223.1 GCA_943325425.2 Bifidobacterium breve
GGGTCCGAGTCCCATGATTTCGGGGTTCAACGATGACACATCGCTCGACACGAAACGTGCGAGTGGGGTGAGTCCCAAGGCCTTGGCCTTGGTATCGCTCATCACCATGACGGCAGCAGCACCATCGTTCAATGGGCACGCGTTACCAGCGGTGACTTGACCATCGGGGCGGAATGCGGGCTTCAAGCCAGCAAGACCTTCGAGGGTTGTTCCTTCGCGCGGGCAATCGTCTTTGCTGACAACTGTTCCGTCTTCAAGAGTCAACGGCGAGATTTCGGCATCAAAGAAACCATTCGACACGTTGGCACTAGCCAAGTCTTGGCTGCGCTTGGCAAACCAGTCCATGTCTTCGCGGCTCACGCCTTCAACTTCACGAACGTTTTCTGCAGTCTGACCCATTGCGATATACGCGTCGGCGAGACCGTCTTGTGGAGTCCATACGGGCTGGCCACCGGCTGAACGCAACTTGGTGCGCTCGCCCGGTCCCTTGAAGATGGGGTTCGGTGCAGTGTCGGCGGCGCCGAACTGGTAACGACTGACGGCTTCAACACCAGCAGCGATGAAACAATCGCCTTCGCCAGCCTTGATCGCGTGAGCAGCCATACGAATGGTCTGCAACGACGATGAACAGTAACGGTTCACAACGACGCCTGGTGCTTCGGGGATGCCGGCCAACAAGGCGACCATACGACCCAAGTTGAAACCTGCTTCACCAGCGGGCTGGCCCACACCAATGATGAGATCTTCAATGTCAGAACCCTTGACTGATGGAACTTTGGCCATCAAAGCGCGGACAATCTGGGCGGCCATTTCATCGGTGCGCAATGACACCAATGAACCTTTATTGGCTCGGCCGATCGGACTGCGGGCGGTAGCAACAATGACTGCTTCGGGCATGGGATTCCCCCTCGTTAAGGCACGTGATGTGCGGACTAGTTAAGCGTAGCGAAAGTTACCGACGGGTCACATATCCGACCCATAGGGAAATCCCCAAGTTTTGGACACGACGCCGAGATATCAGTGGCAACTACCGAGCAACTTCGTTGAACGAGGTCAATGCCGCGCCGTTGGCCGAAATCGCGAGTCGCGTGATCGACGCCGTCACCAACTGCGTCTTCCAACCAACCGACACATCGACCCCCAAAGCCCAGGCAACCGCCGACTTGATTGGCGAAACATGCGACACCACCACTGCTGTCCGTCCATCAAGCCGTTGTGCCAGTTCCGCACACGCATCGGAAACTCTTTGTTGCACTTGATTCAACGATTCGCCCTGAGGGGCCGCGAAATTACTGTCGCTTCTCCACTCGCGCCACACGTTGGACGGAACTTCTGATTGACGCAGACCTTCAAAGGCGCCGTAATCAAGTTCGATCCAACGTTCATCGATCTCTAGCGACGCACCGACACCTTTGGCGATCGCGGTTGCAGTCTGGCGTGCTCGCAATAACGGACTGCACACAATCAATGTGTCAGACAGCAGTTCGGGTGCAAGATACGTCGCAACTGCTTCCGCTTGCGCAAGACCGACTTCATCAAGCGGGTTGTCGGTTCGACCTTGCAAGCGACCCGTGGCATTGAACTCGGTACGTCCATGGCGAACGATGATGATGGAACCACTCATTCGGACAGTGTTCCTGACTTCATAAAACTTTTGCGACGCACTGGTTCGCTTAAATGAAATTTCTTCCAAGCAAAGGCGCACATCAATAAGCCGGCGATTTCAAATGCAACATTGATCATTCCGCGGTCAACAACTGGCAGGCGGTCACCTGCAAATGACAAACCACTAAATGGCCACCAAAAAACTTTGGTGTTATTGAATGCACCGTCATAAATCAGATGCAGAAACATTCCAATCGGAATGGCCAAGAGACGTTTACGAATCGGTCGGCGACCGATCGTGGACAACATCACCACAACCAAAACTGCCACGCTGGCAGCGACCGAGTGAAAGGCCCGTGCTCCACCCCATATTCCGTCAATGATGTCGGGCAATAATGCACCGATCACCAAAGTGCGATGGTCAAATGCTGGATCTCGAAAGACGAACCAAACCGACAGAACTGCAGTACCGATAAACCAGAAAAACATTGTTATCGAACGAGCAACCGATTGCAGTTTGGACACTCAGCGACTTGGTCGGCTGGCAAGCGCTTCATGATGTCAAGCTCTGACACCGAGATATCCATATGACATCCTCCGCACACACCATGTTGAATGATGGCGACTGCGATTCCTTTATATGAGGCCCGTAGCCGGTCGTAGGTCGCAATATCAGCAGCGGCGATCGGCGCGGCGACTTCATCACGACGCGCTTGCAAAGCGGTCATTTCTTCATTCTTCAAGGCAACTGCCACATCTTGCGCATGCTTCGTCGTGGATTCAACCTCAATTGCTCGGCTTTCAGTATCCACCAACTGACGAAGATCTTCGTCTGCCGACGCACTTGATTCGAGTAAGAGCAATCCGCGGTCATCAAGTTCATTGCGAGTGGCAGCAAGAGTTTGCATTTCGTGCTTCAATGCTTCGGCCTCACGTGGAGCAATGATGGTTTTCATTTGGCGCTCAAGTTTGGCGCGGTGAGAATCAATCTCGGCTGATTTCGTTTCGATTGATGCGAGTTCGGATTCCATCGTTGACTGTTCGCGACGCAAGTTGTCACGAGTGGATCGGACATGGGCCAAATCAGCAAGCGCCTGAGCATGATGCGTGCGCTCGGGCAATTTCTCAAGAGCAACCTTGGCTTGCTCGATTGCCGTATCTACCTTTTGCAGTTCGTACAGCGCTTTAACATCCATAGTGATGACTGTATGCCCTCGGGCTAGCAACTTCCCACTGTGTAGAGCGTCGGATCAATAGTTGGAACAGGCCACAAGGGGTCAACCACCCCGCGTGGCACGGTCGTGTTGAGGTCAGTGATGACCCCCGGCAACGGTGGGACCAACGTCGTGGTTGTTGTTGAAGTGGTGGTGCTCGTCGTAGTGGTCGTGGGCACTGTGGTCGCAGTGGGGTCGACCGGAACTGTTTCAGCCGGAATTGAGGTTTCCGTTGGCGGTGCCGTCACAGCCGTCAAACAATCAGTTCCTGGAAGATATAGCCGCATTGAAGGCCTTGCATTGACGGGAGGTGTCGCGAAGAAGGTCGCTGGCTGGCCGGCGAGCGCTGCGTCCATCGTGGCTTTCCAAATTCGCGACGGGAAGGTTCCGCCCACGACGTTGTCTACACCGACAGCGAGAAATTCGGGAATGTTGACCATTGGCAAATACAGATCAGGATGTCCGACCCACACTGCTGTCACTAACTCGGGCGTATAGCCCACCATCCATGAGTTGGTGTTGTTGTCCTGGGTTCCGGTTTTTGCAGCAGCGACTCGGCCTTCAAGGGCACTGCGACGCGCCGTACCCGATACCAGCACACCGGTCATGATGCTCGTCGTTTTCGCGGCAGCCTCGGGACTCAATACTGCAACGCCGTCATCTTGATGCTGGTAAAGCACCGAGCCATCTGCACCCGAAATGCTCTCGATGTAATA
>CALPPJ020000224.1 GCA_943325425.2 Bifidobacterium breve
GGGAGTGAAATTTGTGCGGAACCCGTTGCTCCCGAAAATGTGCCGAACAAGACTGAAGCCGAAGCACTCTTTGCAACAACTGTGAGTGCACTCGGGGGAAATATCGATGATCTCATTATTGATTCGTATGCCGATGAGTGGGGTGCGAACGTCAATGGTTACTTGAAGATTGACGGCGTACGTAGTTCGCTCTCATGGTCGATTGGCTACGGTGCAAATGCGGAGATCTCTTGGGCCAGTGGAGCGGTTGCCGATGTGCAAGATGGTGCGTCGTACCCACGTATCGGAACTGCTGCAGCAATTGAGCGTTTGAATAGTCAACAGGCCGGAAATTGGGGCGGAACCATGGTTCGTGGCGGAGTTGCCTACGACACTGGAATCGCTGCCACTCCAGTGCCCGAACCCGCATCGTCAGATGTTGAGGCAGCAGCAACAACCGAGCCCGCAACATCTGATGTCACGGCAGAAACGTATCCGGTCACTGATGCACCGGCACCAGAAATTCAAGAAGTTTCGATTATCGGTGTTGAAGAAGAGCTTGTGACGCTCTATGGAGCCGATGGTTCGATCTACCTCGTACCTGGCTACACGTTCATCGCTGCCGAAGACGAATACGGTTACGCCGGCCGTTACACCGTTTCTGCCTTGCCTGATGAGTACATGCAAGTGACTGACGCGGTTGATGCCGTGCCTGCTACTGAGGTCCCTGTTCCCGACACCGCGGTTGCGTCGACCGATGTTGAACCGGCAGTCGACCCAGCCGTCGACCCCGACATGTCAGTCGCTCAAGATGTGGCTGACACGGTGCTGGGCATGTCTGAAACTGAGGCCACCAAGGTAGCCGAAGCCAAAGGTTTGACGGTTCGAGTTGGCAGTCGTGACGGAGAAGATTTCGCCCTCACGATGGATTACCGCAGTGATCGAGTGACATTGACGGTGGTTGCTGGCATAGTCACCGCTGTCTCGCCGGGCTGACGCCGTCACCGCCTGAAAGTCGGGCGGTAGCCTCAGGGTTGCCATGTTTGACAATCTCTCCAATCGTTTCGACGGAATCTTCAAGCGCATTCGCGGCAAAGGTCGTTTGACTGAAGCTGATGTTGATGAAGTTCTCAAAGAAATTCGCACCGCACTTTTAGAAGCTGACGTCAACGTCAGCGTGGTTCGTAACGTCGTTGCACGAATTCGTGAAGGTGCCGTTGGCATTGAGTCGTCGAAGGCGCTTGATCCGAGCCAGCAAGTCATCAAACTGGTTAACCAAGAACTCACCAACATCCTTGGTGGCGAAACCCTCAAGATCACCTACGCCAGTCGTCCACCCACCGTGGTGTTGATGGCTGGTTTGCAGGGTTCAGGTAAAACCACCAACTCGGCCAAGTTGGCGAAGTGGTTCAAATCGCAAGGTCGTCACCCGCTACTTGTTGGCGCCGACTTGCAACGACCCGCCGCTGTTGAACAGTTGCGCACACTCGGTCGACAAATTGATGTTCCGGTTTTCAGCGATCCAAGTGATCCGGTTACCACTGCAGTTCGCGGTCTCGCTGAAGCACGCCGACTTGGTAAAGACGTTTTGATCGTTGACACCGCTGGTCGTTTGTCAATTGACGACGAAATGATGGCGCAGATTCGCCAGATCTCCGATCAGATCACGCCGAACTACACGTTCTTGGTGATTGACGCGATGACTGGTCAAGATGCCGTCAACGTTGCTGAAGCATTTCATAACACCTTGCAAATCGACGGCGTCATCTTGTCGAAGCTTGATGGCGATGCTCGCGGTGGTGCGGCGTTGTCGGTGAAAGAAGTCATTGGTCGTCCCATTGCCTTCGCAAGTACCGGTGAAAAACTTGACGCGTTCGAACAGTTCCATCCCGATCGTATGGCTGGACGCATTTTGGGTATGGGCGACATGCTCACCCTTATCGAACAAGCCGAGCAGGCTTTCGAAAAAGATGCGGCCGAAGAAGCCGCGACCAAGTTGCTCGATGGCGAATTCACGCTTGACGACTTTTTAGAACAAATGCAGTCGCTCAAGAAGATGGGACCGCTTGGTGGGCTAATGGGCATGATGCCCGGAATGCCCAAAGAGTTGAAAAATGCCAAGATCGGCGACGATGAACTGAAGCCAGTCGAAGCCATTATTCGATCGATGACCAAAGAAGAGCGTCGTAAGCCCGAGATCATCAACGGCAGTCGTCGCCAGCGAATCGCGACGGGTAGCGGCCGCTCAATCGCCGAGGTGAACCGTCTGGTCAAGCAGTTCGGCGAGATGCAAAAGATGATGAAGCGCATGGGTGGAATGACCACTGGCAAAAAGGGCAAGCGCAAGATGTCATCGATGGCCGGCCTCGGTGGCCTTGGGGCAGCTGGCTTGCCTGGTCAAGGTGGCGGCTTCGGCGATGGTCTTGGGGGCGGAGCCCCTGGTGGTGGATTCCCCGGTTTTCCGCCGTCGCGCTAAGTGCGACCAGCCAAGACTTGCCTCGTGGCGTTGGGGAAGGGGTACTTTCGGGTTAGCCTTCGCTGTCTGCCTGGACTGGTTCTAGGCGCTTGAATCAGGAGTTATCGCCGAATGTCAGTCAAGTTACGCCTTACACGTGTCGGAAAGACCAAGCAGCCTCATTACCGCGTGATCGCGAGCGACAGCCGCGCCGCCCGTGATGGTTCATTCCTCGAAATCTTGGGTCAGTACAACCCACGCACCGAGCCTTCGGTCATCAATCTCGACAACGACAAGGCTGTTGCCTGGTTGATGAAGGGCGCACAGCCCACCGAGCGCGTCAAGAAGATTCTTGAAATCTCGGGCGCATGGGCACAGTTCACTGCTGCTCGCGCTAAGTGATTCAGTTGTCATGACTGATCCCAACGAAATTTCTTCGCCAACAGCAGTTGCTGTTTTGACTCACGTTGTTCGTTCAATTGTTGACGATCCTGATGCGGTCAATGTTGCCGAAACTGAAGGTCGCAATCGTTTGCGTCTGGAAGTCAAAGTTGGTCCCGGAGACCTCGGTCGAGTGATCGGTCGTCGTGGCCGTACTGCTCAAAGCATTCGCACCCTCGTGCGTGCTGCTGCCGCTAAAGATGGTCGCGAAGTCGACGTCGACTTCGTTGACTGATTGTGGTTCACGGAGTTTCCGTGACTGCTGAAAAAACTCCCGAAGGCCTTTTAGAAGTAGGCCGTTTTGGTCGCCCCCACGGTGTGAAGGGGCAGATCTACATCAAGTTGTCGACCGATCGTTTTGAGCGCGTCCAAGTTGGAGCACTTCTGTGGGCGGGCGAGTGGTTTGAAGTGTCGGCACGAACTTCAATGGCAAATACTGGTGCCGATCGTTGGGTCGTTGGCCTCGTCGGTATAGATGATCGCAATGATGTTGAGCGTCTTGTCAACAAAGTCGTCTGGGCCGAGCCGATTGATGATCCAGGTGCCGTTTGGGTGCATCAAGTGATCGGCGCAAAAGTTTTCGATACCGACGGCATTGATCGCGGTGTGTGTATCGCTGTTCTCAAGAATCCTGCGAACGATTTACTTGAACTTGA
>CALPPJ020000225.1 GCA_943325425.2 Bifidobacterium breve
ATCAATAGCAATCAAACGACAGGGAATGTTGAACGCACGTTTGTCAGGTGAGTTGCTTGAACAGTTTGCTCCAGTCTCTGAAGCAGGGATGAACTTGTTGCGTTACGAACTAGAAATTGGTCGGCTGACTGGACGTGGACTTCATCGGGTACGTCGAGTTGCACGAACTTTGGCTGACCGCGAGATGCACGAAGGTGCACTGAGCGATCGACACATTGCATCGGCCTTAGCGTTACGGGCGCGGATTGCGCCACGTCGAGGCGATGACTTGCGGCAAGTGGTGTAACGATGTCAATCGAGTCACAACAGCCCGTCCAGTCTCCCAAAGACACAGCAACGCGACTTGCGCTGCTGCCATGGATGACTCCAAAACGCTTGCGGACATTGTTGTCATTGGGGGAGCCCAGTGACATCAGCGCAGTACTTAGTGGTTGGTCATTCGAGCATCGTTCGCCAATGGTTGATATTGCGCCAAATGTTCATGCGCTATTGACGACTCACTGTTCAAAAACAATTAAGCGCATGCTCGGCGATGTGTGGTGCGAAGCTCTTCGTGGCAACGTTGATCTACCTGAAGAACTTGAAACGATGGACCTACACGTTGTTGGCCGTGGCCAATATCCACAACAGTTGAACGATGATCAGAATGCGCCACCCTTGTTGTATTCGCGTGGCAATCTTGAATTGCTCTCATGTCGTCGTGTCGGAATTGTTGGAACGCGAAATGCAACAGAGCACGGCCGCAGTACGGCATTCACGTTTGGTAAGACGTTGGCACAAAATGGCGTTGCCGTGGTTTCGGGTTTGGCACGCGGTATTGATGCCGCCGCACATCGCGGAGTGTTGGCGGCATTGTCTGAAAAATCAAGTTCTGAATCAACAGACAACGTTGGTCCGATCGCGGTTGTAGCAACGGGACTCGATGTGGTCTATCCACGAGAGCATCACAGCCTGTGGGCCGACCTCGGCGAACGCGGTTTGCTGCTATCCGAAAACCCTCCGGGCACCGGACCGTTGCCATATCGCTTTCCCTTACGCAATCGCATCATTGCGGCGTTGAGTGAAGTGTTACTCGTCGTTGAATCGCGTCTTGATGGTGGTTCTTTAATCACGGTTCGTGAGGCATTAGATCGCGGCGTCACGGTGATGGCAGTACCTGGTGCCACATCGACAAAAGCTGCGCAAGGGACCAACATGCTCATCCGTGATGGTGCCTTAGTCGCAATTGAACCAGAAGATGTATTGATGGCTCTCGGCCTTGATACTCGGCGAGTGGTGCCAAGTTTTGATGCACGTCAGCTACCACTGTGGCCCGATTCAGATGTCCTTGACTTAATCACAACCGATCCACTCACACTGAATGAAGTTGCCCGACTGGCCAGTGAAAAACTGGCGATGTCATTTGGTGATGTCGCTGTCAGCCTCGGTCGACTAGAGGCACATGGTTGGCTGATGTGCACTGCTGGCTGGTTTGAACGCGTAGGTGCCCGATAAGGGTCTCATCGACTCTGTACTCTGACATCGTGAATCAATCAGCCGGCGAAACGTTCAGTGCAACGTGGGGAGTTGATGACTTCATTGGTTCCTTGACATCAGTCTCTGAAAATACACTGGCGGCTTATCGCAGTGATCTCGTTGATTTTGTTGAATGGGCCGAAAGGGGATTGGCCGATACGCCAGCGCGCGTTGACCGCTTAATCTTGCGCCGGTACTTGGCCTATCTCGGATCACGTTCATTTGCTAAACGCAGCATTGCCCGTAAAGCATCGGCTTTACGGCGCTACTTTTCTTGGGCCCGCCGAACTGGTTTAGTTGAGGTTGACCCTGCCGTTGCCTTACGCGCTCCAACGGGCGAAGGTCGCCTGCCAAGAGTTCTTGATGGACCAGAGTTGCAGACGTTGCTCGAACCAACCGAGATTGACGAAGCCGAACCACTGTGGCGTCGCCGTCGCAATGATGCGCTACTTGAAGTGCTGTACGGAAGCGGCCTGCGTGTGAGCGAACTATGCAATCTTGATATTGACAGTGTTGATCTCAAACGCAGCGTGGTCACGGTGTGGGGTAAGGGCGGTAAAGAACGCCGGGTCCCGATGTCACTCGCGGCCGTTGAAACCATTCAAGATTGGCTGAAATCGCGACCCGAAGTGACGGGTGAACTTTCTGGGGCCGCCCTGTTCTTGAATTCGAAAGGTGGGCGACTCGGAACCCGCGATGTGCGCAGGGTTCTTGACGAGCGGTCGGTGAATCCCACGCACCCTCACGCTTTGCGCCATACCTACGCCACACATTTGCTGGATGGAGGGGCCGATTTGCGGTCAGTCCAAGAACTTTTGGGCCATAGCGACGTCGCGACGACCCAGCGATACACGCACGTCAGTAAAGAGCGTCTACGGTCGGTGTATACAAGTACTCATCCTCGGGCCTAGCGGTCTGGGCATGAGGCGACTGCAACCGACGAACGTTTTACGAACATGACCGAGCCCGAAAACAACACCGACACACCTGATGTGCCCGAGGAAAAACCGTCGCGCACAACGCCGGCTATCGAGCGGGCTTGGGTGCGTTGGGTTGAAGAGCGTGATGAAGCTGCTCGCGATCAATTGATCGTGCACTACTCGCCACTCGTAAAGTTCGTCGCCGGCCGAGTCGCCGCTGGATTGCCGGCAGGTATTGATACCGGTGAACTGAATGGCACTGGTGTGTTCGGATTGATGGATGCCGTTGATCGATTTGATCCGAGCCGCGGATTCAAGTTTGAAACCTTCGCGGTGCCACGAATTAAGGGTGCAATTCTTGACGGATTGCGCGCCCTTGATTGGGTGCCGCGCTCGGTGCGTTCACGTTCACGGCAAATTGAAACTGCAGTTGCCAAGCTTGGGAATGATCTCAAACGTGCGCCAACTGATGAAGAGATCTGCGCTGAACTCGGTATTGAAATTGAAGAATTGCAGAAGTGGTTATCAACAATTTCGGTTGCAAACGTTGGTCCTCTTGACCATGTTGTCGGTGGTGGCGACGGCGAGCAACGTCAATTGCCTGCTTCGCCCGATCAAGGTCCTGATGCAATCGTTGAAGATCAAGAGTTGCGCCAAACAATGCGCTCAGAAATTCGTAGTTTGCCCGACCGTGAACGCACCGTCGTTGCGCTGTACTACGACGAAGGCATGACCTTGGCTGAAATCGGCTCAGTGCTTGGCGTCACCGAAAGCCGGGTATCGCAGATCCATTCAAAGGCGATCATCTTGTTGCGGGCTCGTATGTCAGCCGCTGGCGTATAAAACCAAAATCAGTTCACCGCTGCTCGTTGACTTTTGCTCACGCTGTTTGGTGATTCTTTTTACTTTTCTCGTGACTGCGAGTTGTCTGGTGCCGCCTGTCAACACTGCGGTGGCGTTCCCATACGTTGAACCGGCCTGCGCCTATTGCCCGGGGCGTCGAACAATTGATTTTGAGCAGTCGGTGGGTGGTTCGGTTGTTTCTCCCGTGGCAGGAAGAATTACC
>CALPPJ020000226.1 GCA_943325425.2 Bifidobacterium breve
GACGATGATGACAACGACGATGACCCCATGGAGAACATCCCTGGGGCACGAGCACGAGTCAGTATGACACGCGCCCAAGCAATGGCATTTTGCGACAACGCTGATCGAATCGTTTCTGCTGGTCGCCCCGACTGTGAATTTTGTGGACTTCCCATCAACACCGACGGCCACTTTTGCCCACGAATGAACTGACCTGTTCGAATCGTCATCATGAATATTCTGGATTTACTGCAGCACGGCGACATTGAAGTCGAAGGTCGCATGCCGTACAGCAGTAACGCAACTTTTCTAGTGAAGCTGACACTTGGTGATCAAGTCGGTCAAGGTATTTACAAGCCATTGCGCGGAGAACGACCACTGTGGGATTTTCCATCAGGGCTGTATCAACGCGAGGTAGCTGCCTATCTTTTGTCTGAAGCCATGGAAGTTCACGTCATCCCGCCAACCGTAGAACGAGATGGTCCTTTTGGAATTGGTTCTTTGCAATGGTTCATTGATGCCCGTTTTGAAGAGCACTACTTCACGTTGTACGAATCGCGCGAAGACCTGCACGATCAGTTTCGTAATATGGCAGCTTTTGACATTGTTGCCAACAACACTGACCGCAAAAGTGGACATTGCCTCATTGACAGTGACGATCGCATCTGGGGAATTGATCAAGGTTTGTGTTTTTCGGCCGAGTTCAAATTGCGCACGGTGATTTGGGAGTTCGGCGGAGAAGCAATTGCCCCTGATTTGATACAGAAAATTCAACGTATTGCTGATCATCCACCACTTGAAGTGGCAGCACTTCTTGATGCCGATGAAATTGAAGCAATGATTGAACGTGCTGCAATGCTCGCCCAAGGTGGTATGTTCCCCATTGATGCATCTGGTCACCGCTACCCCTGGCCAATGGTCTAAAGACTTACACCCAACTCTTGTGGCGAACAATCATGCCTGACGAAGACCTTGACCCGCTCATTGATCGGTCTGACCTTGATGGATTAGTACGACTAATTGATGCTCGGTGCGAGACCCGCGATTGGGAAGGTCTTTTCCGAATTCGCGAGCGCGCTCAACTGGCAACACAAACTGGTCGCCAAGTGTGGCCAGCTGCGACTTTGGCCGAATACCGTTTGGCGTTACATGCAAGTACTGAGTGGGCGGCCAAGGTTTTACAAGAAGATGCCGGCCGTTTCACGATTGGTCCGTTGACTGAGGTCGTTGCACAGAATCATTCATGGCATGACTTGCAAACATTGCTCGTCGCTGGACCACGCTCGGCATTCATCGCTCACGAGCGTGCGATTCGAGGTGAAATCATTGAACGCGCTTCGGTCGGCGATGTGCTTGATGTATTGGATCTTCCGCTCGAACTTCAACCCTGGGAACCTGCCTATCCAGTTGCGACGTATTCAGATAACGGAATTGATGCACCGTCCCCGAGCGATGTCTGGCGACATGAATGGACCGATATCGAGGCTGATGAAGTGTTCGAGGACATGATCGTCGACGATCCGTTTGTCCGTGATGCGTTGCGATCCCTGGTTGAACCATGGACGTCATCATCTGGCGGTCAAGCAACATCAGTTGTGGTTGATGGAACCGTCAATGATGCAATGAGTGCTTTGGGACATCGCTCTTTTCGGGTGACCCAGTTGACCACTGAACAGGCAGTGCAATGGTTGGCGTGGTCTGGGTCTTCGGGGGGCACTCACGGACGTCGGCGTGGTGCTGCGCTCGGTCGCTTCGGCGTGTGGTGGTTGCTCGCCGCAATAGGTGGCTTTACCGAAGATTGGGATGAACTACGAGACACTGGCGCATTGGCTCACGAAGTTGGTGACACCGCTCAGGCCTTGCGTTGGTTCCGAGTCGATACGGGGGGTCATTATCCGTATGAATTGGCCCTGGTCGCCGAGGATCCTGATAACGACATTGCGGTCGCTCTCCTCGCCCACGACCCCGCCAACTAACCCCCCAAATAAAGCCACTCTGTACAAATATGCGCGCACAGCGCGACTATTTGTACAGAGTGGTCAAAACCGCCCACTTTGGAATCTGGCTACCGCTAGGCGGCTACGAGATTCCAAAGTGGCTGGAAATGGTCAGCGGGACTGCAGGGCTTCGATGAGCTTGGGCAGAACCTTGTGCACATCGCCAACGATTCCGAGGTCAGCAATTCCGAAGATCGGCGCTTCCTTGTCCTTGTTGATAGCGATGATGTTCTTTGAACCCTTCATACCCACCATGTGCTGGGTCGCACCCGAGATACCCGCGGCGATGTACACGCTGGGCTTCACAACCTTGCCGGTCTGGCCAACTTGGTAGCTGTACGGAACCCATCCAGCGTCCACGATCGCACGTGATGCACCAGGCGCACCCTTGAGCAACTTGGCCAAAGTTTCGATCATTGCGTAGTTGGCACTTTCGCCAAGGCCACGTCCACCCGACACCACCACGTTGGCTTCATCAAGCTTGGGGCCAGTCGTCTCTTCAACATGCACTGCGGTCACCTTGGCGGTTCCGGTCGCACCAAGATCAGGAACGCTGACGGCCTGCACTGCAGCTGCTACGCCACCTGATGCTTCGGGGTTGAATGACTTCGGGCGGAATGCTGCCAAGTACGGTGCACCACCGGTGAAGGTTGTCGTGACCAAAGTGTTGCCACCAAAGATTGGCGTGGTAGCTGAAACTGAATCTCCAGCAACTTCAATGTCAACACTGTTGGTGAGCACGGTGCGGCCAAGCTTGACCGACAAACGAGCCATCACATCGCGGCCTTCATATGACTGCGGGAACATAACGAGATCGGGCGATTCGCCGCCGTCAATCGTGGCCTTCATTGCCGAAGCAACAGCAACTCCTGCCAAGTTCTGACCGTAGTCAACTGCGAAGACTTTGCTTGCGCCGTATTCGCCAAGTGCACCAGCGACCGAGGCACCGTCACCGGCAACCCACACGCTCACTGATCCGCCAAGAGTGCGGGCCTTGGTGACCAATTCAAGTGAACCTGAAGTTGGTGCGCCATTTGCGACCTGAGCAAAAACCCAAATGTTGCTAATTCCCATTGTTCTGTCCGTTCTCGTTCTTTTTCGTCGTTAAGTAGTTGTGAGTGATCTGTGAAAGCGAGTGCGCTTCTCAGATGACCTTGAGACCTTCGAGGAAGGTAACGATCTTGCCGAATGTTTCGCCGTCATCTTCGATGACTTCACCTGCGGCACGAGCTTCAGCTTGTGCAACGTTGCTGATCTGCTGACCAGCGCCGGCCCAGCCAACGGGAGTCACGCCAAGATCGGAGGCAGTTACTTCATCAACAGGCTTTGACTTTGCAGCCATGATGCCTTTGAAGCTTGGGTAACGCGGCTCAACAACACCAGCGGTCACTGAAATGAGCGCGGGCAGTGGGCAGGTCACTTCGTCATAACCTTCTTCGGTCTGACGATCGGCCTTCAGGACTCCACCTTCGATGGAAACTTTCTTGGCGA
>CALPPJ020000227.1 GCA_943325425.2 Bifidobacterium breve
CGGGAGTTGCACGGTTTGTACGGGCCTTCCAACGGGCTGGTCCAATTTGCACAGCACCGTCAGGGCTGATGTCCGAGATCGCCATACCGACTTCGCCAATCAGACGCTCGCGCCCGACTGTGGGTGTCGCAAAACGTGTCCGAGTCATGCTGGGCATACCCGAAACAAATGTGAGAGCAATACCACCAATGCCTACGAGCAAACTCAACCATGACACTTGCAATGATTGCTGGTCAAAGACGGGGAACAGAAAGATTGATGAAAATGTAAATCCGACCAGACCAACGCCAGTCCAAAATCTTGGAATGCCGACTTGCACATCAATTGAGAACGCAAGCATTGAAACGAACATCAAGATGAGCGCCCAGTTACGTTCGGGCAGTTCACCAAGGCCGTAGAAAGAAAGCATCAGCAGAACTGCGCCAACAACGCCTGCCACGCCGATACCGGCAGTAAAGAATTCAAAGATCAACAGCGCGAGACCAATAATCAAGAACAAGTACGCAACAGGCGGACTTGCCGATGTGTGCAACATCTGTGCCCACAAACCAAGTTTGTGGAAACGAACTGTGGTGATGTCATTCGAAACATTGCCGTCGTCGTTGAGGGTTTCAACGGCGGTATCAAGCGTGACGCCATCAATGAGTAATCCATCAAGTGCGTAGACCATGTTGCGAATGGTGGGTGCACCTTCATCGCTGATTTCAAGTTTCAATGCTCCAGCGCGACGAGCATCTTGGAAGCCAAGTGTTTCGGTGCGCAACTGATCAGTTGCTTCACCAAAATCGACATTGTCAACAAGCGGTGTGCCCGACTTTCCGATACGAGTACCAGGTGCCATTCCGGTGGCATCGGCCGCAGATAAAAGTTGGGCGCCCAGACCGGTGGCTTTCGAACCCGAAGGTCCGACCCAAATCGCCACTGGAACAGTCGCGTTGGCGATGCGGTTATAGAGATCGCGCATTTCATCGCGACCCACTAACGATGCCTTTGAGTTGATCTGCAGAATCAGAGCTTGGGCGCCATTGGTTTCAGCATCAGAGATCGCGTTATTAATCGCGTCAACGATGATGTTGTCAATCAGACCCGAAACTTGCAGCACGTCAACTGGCGCCAAACCATCCGCAGTGACTTCGGCGCTTGTGGTGACTGCCTCTTGAGTGGGCGGTTCGGTGCCTGATGACGCATGTGCCACATCAATAAAGCCGAGCACGGAGCCGACGGCAATGAAGAGGATGGCTAGTCTGCGCACGAGTGTCTCCGAAAAAGAAAAATAGTGACCCACTGTTCACCATGTCGCGAATGCTGGTGGTGGCCGGCAAGGGTGGTGTCGGCAAGACAACGGTAACGGCTGCGATGGCACGCGCCTCAGCCGATCTCGGACTTCGGGTACTGGTTGTGACCCTTGACTCGCGGCAGGGGCTCGGCGAGCTGCTAGGTGGATCCCCCGACGCCGGCTCAGAATATGAAGGCACCCAGATTGCCAGCGGACTCGGACCCAAAAAGACCGGCTCAATTCTGCTGCGCACTTTGACCGCCAGCGACGCCCTCGAGGACTACTTGGGCACCCAAGGTCTCGCCCGTTTGGCTAAACGCCTGGTTTCAACTGGGGTCGTAGACGTGGTTGCCAGCGCTGCCCCGGGCATCGATGACCTTTTGGTCTTGGGCAAACTCAAACATTTGGTTGGTATCGCTGGTCCCGAAGGCGAACACGACCTGATCATCGTTGACGGCCCAGCCGCCGGACATGCCATTTCGTTCCTGCAGTCCCCCGCAGCCATGGCCAAAACGATCAGCGGAGGCCCTTTGCATTCGCAAGCCAACGAGGTGTTAGCGATGCTGCATGACGCCAGCAAGTGTCGCGTGATCATGGTGACCCTGCCCGAGACAACTCCTGTCAACGAACTTGTTGAGACCACCGCACTGCTAGCCGAAACCGTTGGTGTTCATTTCGGACCTGTTGTGATCAACGGGGTGGATCAGGCTCCTGAAATCACTGCCCTCGTGGCGAAGGATCAATTGCCCGAAGGTGAACTTGGTGATGCGGCGCGCTATCGAGCATCGCGTTGCGCGATGCACGCCCACGCCGTTGAGCGAGTGAATCAACTTGTTGCGACTGGTTCAATTTCGTTGCCACATATTGCTAGCGCTGGTTTGTCTGCCGGCGACATTAAAACTTTGGCGAAAGATTTAAGTGCAGAAGTGAGTGCACAATCATGAGTAAGAAGAATTTCCGCGATGTCATTTCAACTTCGCGCATCGTAGTGTGCTGCGGTTCAGGTGGAGTTGGCAAAACAACGACTGCTGCCGCGTTAGCAATGCAAGCCGCCGAAATTGGTCGCCGAGTTGTGTTGATCACGATTGATCCAGCAAAGCGTTTGGCCGATGCACTTGGGCTATCCGACTTAAGTAATGAACCTTCGCGCGTACAACACGAATGTTCGGGCGAACTGTGGGCCATGATGCTTGATGCTCGCGCCACGTTTGATGAAGTTATCCGTCAACAGTCGCGAAATAAGCAGCAAGAACAGGCGATTTTGACGAATCCGTTTTATAGCAATATTGCGAGTCGTCTGTCGGGTAGCCAAGAATACATGGCAGCCGAAAAACTGTATGAGCTATTCAATGACGATCGATTTGATCTCGTGATCGTTGACACTCCTCCAACTCGCGAGGCTCTTGATTTTCTCGAGGCTCCGCAAAAGCTCATGAACTTCCTCGACCACCGCGTGTATCGCTGGTTGGTAATGCCGGCCCGTGGTGGACTACGAGTTTTGAACTTTGCGGCCCAACCAATTTTGAAAACCATAGGTCGCGTCATTGGTGCCGATGTGTTGGCCGATGCCATCAACTTCTTTCAAGCCTTCGAAGGTATTGAAGAAGGTTTTCGTCAGCGTGCTCTCGCCGTTCAGACTTTGTTGAAATCACAGGACAGCAAATATGTGGTTGTCGCTTCGGCACATCACGACACCGTCCAGGAAGCGATCTTTTTCACTGATGAACTGGCGCGAGTTGGCACCCCAGTGACCGGATTGATCATCAACCGCCTACAGCCAAAATTTGGCAAGGGCTCCGCCTCTGCATCAATCACTGCGGCACGAAAGGCCGACAAAGAAGGCGACACCGAGCTGGCGGCGCTGCACCGCAATATGGCTCACCTGCGCCACATCATGCAGGCCGAAGAAGCCACCTTGAAACCCCTACTCGATGCCGTCAGATCGGCCCTGGTGGTGAAACTCGATCAGCGTGCCCAAGACATTCATGATCTCCATGCCATTGCCGATTTAGGGCGGGATCTCGTTGCCGCCACCGCCACGAGGTAGCGTTTCATCCGTGCATGTGATCCTGGCTACCGATGCTGACTGGCTGGTCGACGAAGTCGTCGCTGCCCTTGGCGGACCCGAAACAACCTTCACCCATTGTCGCGATGGACGCTCCGTCGTCGAAGTGGTCAAGGCCCGCA
>CALPPJ020000228.1 GCA_943325425.2 Bifidobacterium breve
GACGATGACCACGACACTCAAAATTCCGACGCCGGCAACCGCGAAAATATCGCTGGTAAAGACTCCGAGTACATTTCCGAAGAGCACCGCGTCAATACTGCGCTTGGCCTGACCGAATCGCGCTTGCAACGCCAGACCCATCGCGAACGACGCAGTTGTAATGACTCCGATCGCAGCGTCTGCACCGATAATTCGTTTGCGTGAAACTCGACCGATCATCAGACCAGAGGCCAAACCCCAAAAACCAGCACCGATGAAATAATTCAGGTTCAGTACCGCGGCTAATGCTGCGCCGCCGAAAACTGCATGGCTCAACCCATGTCCGATGTAACTCATACCTCGCAAAACCACAAAGACTCCAATGAGTCCACAGAGGGCTCCGGCCAAAGTTGCGATGATTAAGCCGTTGCGAAAGAACTCATAAGAAAAGGGCTCCAGCAAGTCGACGGCAATGATCATGAAGCAGTGCTCCGGTTCAAACGGTTGCGCAATTCATCGCCGCCCTGCTCAAGAACGATGGGCATTCCACCGTGCTGCAACACTTCCATGGGCGCCCCATATGTGCGCTCCAAAAAGTACGGCTGCAAAACCTCAGCTGGGGTTCCATCGGCAATCACAGTTCGGTTAAAGCACACCAGTCGTGGCAAATGTGAAGCTAGACCATTGAGATCGTGGGTTGTGAGAACAATCGCAATCCCATCTCCCTGAGGCGGACTTTCGTTGAGATCGGCGAGCACATGAAGAACTTCGTGACGGGTGCGCACATCAACACCGGCTGTCGGCTCATCAAGAATCAACATGTCGGGCTTTTGAATAAGGGCTCGAGCCAAGAACACGCGTTGTTGTTGCCCGCCAGATAGTTCGCGAATATGTCGCCCCAACAGGCCGCCAAGCCCTAAGCGTTCGAGTACATCTTCGATCAAAGTCAATTCGGAACGTGCCGACTTTGGACGCATGAGGCGCTGCGGTCGACTCATGCCAACAACTTCGCCGACAGTCACTGGGAAATTCCAATCGACTGTTTCGACTTGAGGGACATAGGCCAAACGTAAACCCGCTTGACGCTTCACTGAACCATGAACAGGTTTCACCGAACCCAACATGGCCCGCAACAATGTTGTTTTACCAGAGCCTGACGGCCCAACGATTCCGACGAATTCACCTTTCCTGATCGTTAAATCAACCCCTTCGATGACAGGAGCACCGCCGTATGAACACGACATGTGTTCACATGTCATCAAGTCAACGTTTGAGTCAGTCACCGATTTCACTGGGGATAATTCGCCGTATCAGAGCCGACATCGGAAGTATCAAGAGATTTCAATGCCGATGCGTCTCCCCCAAGGGCCTCGACCATCGTGACATAGTTGAAACGCATCAGTCCCATCCATGAATGGTCGCTATCGCCAGGTCCGCCGATGAGGTCATCATCGCGCAACACATCGACGTAGCGCACGCCTGTCTCTTTTCCAATTTGCTCGAGAACCGTGGACGGGAACACTTCACTGCCAAAAATTGCCTTTACGCCAGTGGATTTCACTTGATCCATTAAGTCGGCAATTTCTTTGGGAGTTGGTTCTTCAAAAGATGAGGGTTGGATTGCCCCGATAACAGTCCAGCCGTAAGTGCGAGCGAAGTAAGCGTAAGCATCGTGGTACGTCAACAATTGGCGTTGATCTTCAGAAATCGTCAACGTAGCTTGTGCTACTGCCTGATCAATTGCGTCAATCTTTAAGGCGAAAGCGGCGTAATTTTCTGCATATTGCGTGGCATGAGTTGGGTCGGCCGCGGTCAGCGAATCTCTAATGAGGGCCGCATAATCGCCGACCATTTGAGGATTCGTCCACAGATGAGGATTCGGCTTGCCCCCGTCTTTCGGGAACGAAAAGTCGTAAATCCATTCATCCTCGGGGAGAACCGTTGTCGCTAATTCGCAAATAACTGAACCGCTACGGGCATTTGCTTGCGCCAATTCTTTAGTTGGCTCTTCGAGGACCAGACCGTTGATAAACACGATGTCAGCATCTTCAAGAGTTGCCGCAACGCTTGGCGGCGGTTCATAGGTATGACTGTTCGTACCTTCTGGAACTATGCCTTGAATAATCGTCGGGGTTCCGGCTGCGATGTTGGCGACGATGCTCGTGATCGGAGCGACTGTTGTCGCTACGGTCAATGGACCATCGGTCACTTCTGAGCGCATCGGACAACTGTCAGTTGTTCCCGCCAGCACGCCGCCATCGCTGGGAGAACCGCTCGAAGAACATGCACTGGCAAACATCACTGTCGCTACAACAAGAACGCCACGGCAAGATCGAACGCTATACCAAGCAAAACCCATAGCCGAATCGTACTAGTAACCCGCTAGGGACCGACTGATTGTGCGCGATACTTGGGTGTGACCTAGGGGGGTTCTCGTGACGACAAAAAGATTTCTAGCGACCACAACATTATTGATCTTGATAGCCAGCGCATGTTCCGGAACTAATGACAATTCGCAGAACAACGACGAAACAACAACTTCGTCCCCAGAAACAATTCCTGAGCAAGTTACTCAAGTAATGAGTCCCGAATTCAAGATCAAGGTTGACGAAGTTTTATCAGCAAGTCCGACGGGCTGCGACGAACTTGACATATCTCAATGTGTTTTGCCATTCCCCAGTAACCGTTACACAGCTGCTGATGCAACAACTCCTACTGGACGGAGAGTCGCAATTCCTGCTGAAGGATTACTCGTGAATGCGCAAGGGGTTTTTGTCAATCCCAATGAATGGAACCGTAACGACGGATTTAGCCCCAACAGTCCCCTTCTGACCTCTATCGCCGATCTTGACCCGAAAGCGTCAGCCCTTCCAGAGTGGACCGATTTAGAAAGTTCACTTTCCAGCGATGCATCAGTTGTCATCATCGATCGAGAATCAGGCGATCGCATCCCCCTCTGGGCCGAATTAGATGCCGAAGTTGATGGTGAGCAGCCATTACTCATTGTGTATCCAGCAGTGGCGTTACTTGATGGACACTCTTACGTCTTGGCAATGCGGAATTTGAAAACAACTTCAGGCTCAGACGTGGTTCCTTCGCCAATTTTTGAGTTCTATCGCGACGGATACACATCCGACAATGAACGACTCAATGGGCGAAAAACCGAAATGGAAGCCATGTTCACGGCTTTGACCAGCGCTGGAATTGAACGTTCAACGCTTCAACTCGCCTGGGATTTCACGGTTGCCTCCACGCAAAATCTGACCGGCAGAATCTTGGAGGTTCGTGACAACACTCTCGAATGGCTCGACACTCATACGCCTGAATACGCGATTACCTCGATCGTCCCAGGATCAAAAGACGATGTCGCCGTTCAAGTTGCCGGAACGTTCAAGTTGCCCACACACCTCACCGGCAACGGATCCGCTGGTCAAAAATTTGCGTATGACTCAACGACGCCTGGACCCA
>CALPPJ020000229.1 GCA_943325425.2 Bifidobacterium breve
CATCAACAGGCGGACGTCCCTCGGCTGGTAAAGCCCGTAGTAAATCGACCAATCAATCACGGGCTAAGTCGGCGTCGCGTCGCGATGATCGTCGTGGTTTCCGTGCCGAAAACGGTTCAGCACCTGCATCAAACTTTGCTCCGAAAAAGCCCACGATCATTCCGGTCGAAGTCGGACCAGATAACGGTTTCGTCAAAATTGGCGTGCCCGCAAATCTCGCCGGCATCCTTGCGGCAACCGGAGTCACCGAACCGTTCTCGATTCAGAGCGTAACTTTGCCTGACTCGTTAGCAGGTCGTGATGTTTTGGGTCAGGGTCGAACTGGCTCAGGTAAAACACTGGCGTTCGCATTGCCGTTGATTGCGCGCTTAGCTGCAACCAAAGTTGGTCGTCAAGCCAATCGCCCTCGCGCATTGATCTTGGTTCCGACACGCGAACTTGCAACACAAGTTGCTGCAGTGATTGATCCGTTGGCAACTGCTTGTGGTTTGCGCGTCATCACTGTCTTTGGTGGTGTCGGTCATGGACCACAGCGCGATGGACTTCGTGCTGGTGCCGAAATTGTTGTTGCATGCCCAGGTCGTTTGGTCGATCACATGGGTGAGGGCGACGCCAAACTTGACCGCATTGAAATCACCATCATTGACGAAGCCGACCATATGGCCGATCAGGGATTCTTACCCATGGTGAAGCGCATTCTTGACGCAACTCCAAAGGTTGGGCAACGCATGTTGTTCTCGGCCACTTTGGCGGGCGGTGTTGGTGCAATTGTGTCGCGTTACTTAGATAATCCTGTTTCTCATGCCGCTGAAATCGAAGCACCAGTGTTGCTCGATCACTCCGTTTTGGTTATTGAAGACGCTGATCGTTTAGAAGCAGTTGCTGAACTGGCGCGCAAAGAACGAGTCGTGATCTTTACGCGTACCAAGCACCGTGCCAAGCAGATGGCCGCAAAATTGAAGACATTCGGAATTAATGCAGTTGATATGCATGGCAACTTGTCGCAAACAGCGCGCGAGCGTAACTTGGCGGCGTTTGCAAGTGGTGCAGCTTCAGCATTAGTTGCGACCGATATTGCGGCGCGTGGAATCCACGTTGATGACGTACCGTTGGTTGTTCACGCTGATCCGCCGGTAGAGCACAAGGCATACACGCACCGTTCAGGTCGTACTGCTCGTGCTGGTGCTGCTGGTCGTGTGATCACGGTTGCGTCAACAGCACAGGTAAGCGAAGTGAAGCAGTTGTTGCAAAAAGCTGGAGTCACTGCAACTTGGACCGGCATTGATGTATCAAATATGGTCAATCGTCCTCGTGGTGAACATCGTCAGCCGCATCGCGAACGCGGCCGTGGCTCATCAGTACGCAACAAAGATTCTCGGAATCGTCGTTCATAATTCATAGATGACATACTTTCGGGTTATGAACCGAAAGAAACTCACGGCGATCATGATCGCCCCCATTCTTGTTTTTATAGCCGCATGTTCTGGTAGCAGCGACGACGAAACAACTATGCCTGAAGAAACGACGACTGTTGTCGAGGGATCAACGTCAGAGCATCTTTATGAGGCAACGATTCGTCGCACTAGTGATGGTGTACCTCATATCGTGGCCGACGATTTCGACGGAGTCTTTTTTGGACAGGGCTACGCAAGTGCTGAAGACCACGCATGCTCACTATCAGATCAAATGTTAAAGATCACGAGTACGCGGGCGGCATATTTGGGTGCCGGTGATAACGACGCCAACATCAATAGTGACTTCGCATGGAAGTCGATTGGCATCAACGAACTTGCTCGCGCGGATTACCAATCGGTTTCAAAAGATATCGCTGACCAGTTTGAGGCTTTCGCAGCTGGTTGGAATGCTCATCTTGAAGAAGTGGGTGTGGATGGCTTGACCGGCTGGTGTAGCGGTGCAGATTGGGTGCGCCCAGTAACTGGCGAAGACATTTACGCTTATTCACGTTCAATCGCTCTCAACGCGTCGAGTTCGCGGTTGGCGGGCTATATCGCCTCGGCTGTTCCACCAACTGCCGAAGCTCAGCCAGCCAAGTTCGATGCACCTGCGTTAGAAGCGACGCCGATGGCGAGTAACGGGTGGGCCGTTGGTCGCGATTCGGTCGAAGGTGGTCAAGGCGGCGTACTGGTTGCGAACCCGCACTTTCCTTGGGAAGGTGAGTTGCGTTTTTGGGAAGTGCATCTGACGGTTCCCGGTGAAATTGATATTTATGGAGCCAACCTCACTGGGGTTCCCGGAATCGGAATCGGATTCACCGAAAACTTCGCGTGGACACATACGGTTTCAGCGGGTAGTCGCTTTACGGCCTACACCTTGACCCTTGACCCGGTAAGTCCGACGTCATACCTAGTTGATGGTGTGCCAGTTGAGATGACATCGCAGGACTTCACAGTTGATGTGCTCGGCGAGGATGGCACCACAACTTCAGTGAATCGCACCCTTTGGTTTAGCGAGTATGGTCCGATCCTTGATTTCCCTGGAGTGGGTTGGAACAACTCACTAGTTATTACGTATCGCGATGCAAACATCAACAACGATGAGTTCATTGAGCAGTATTCAGCGATGGGCCGCGCCAAGTCACTTGATGAATTCATTGAAGCGCACGAGACCTATCAAGGTGTCCCGTTGTTTAACACCATTGCAGTTAGCAACGATGGTCGCGCTTGGTATGGGGATATCTCGGCAACACCGAATCTGACAGCAGAGGCCGAAGCCGATTACATGGCTCAAGTTGCCGCTGGCGGCATCGCTGCAATCGGTCGTCAAAATGGAGCAATTGTTTTGGATGGCTCGAAGAGCTCCAACCGTTGGGAAGAGCAAGAAGGTTCCCGCGATCCCGGCCTTGTTCCCTGGAGCGAACTTCCCATGACTGAGCGCACCGACTATGTATTTAATGCTAATGACAGTTTCTGGGTAGCGAATGCTTCAGAGACACTGCAAGGCAAATACTCGGTCCTGCATGGTGAGCAGAACACATCTCGTTCAGTTCGCACCCTTGAAAACGCTCGAATCCTTTCGAATCAAGCGCAACTTGCCGGGAATGATGGATTGTTCTCGGGCGAAGAACTCCGTGATGCAGCTATTGCGAACACGAGTTACCCAGGCGTTCAATTAGCTGACGGGATTGCTGAACGCTGCACGAATATTTCAAATGTTTCAATTCCCGACATCACAACGAGCTCAGGTGAAGTTGTTGTTGCGTCTTCAAGTGTGGATATCAGTGCGGCCTGTCAAGTGCTTGCCGATTGGGGTCAGACTTTTGATCTTGATGATGCAGGTGCTCCATTGTTCCGTGAAATATTGGGACGTATCTCGGCCTTGAACGCTTGGCCGCAGGTGTGGGCCGTTCCGTTTGATGCAACTGACCCAGCAAATACGCCTCGTGGTTTGGCTGCTGCTCCGG
>CALPPJ020000230.1 GCA_943325425.2 Bifidobacterium breve
TTCATGGTGCTGGTCGAGGGACGTGGCTAACCACTCGTCGGCTTCTACGTTGTCGCCCATTTGGTCCATCGGGCTTTGATCCAGTTCCTGAACCGTCCATTCATCATCACTCTGCTCATCATCATGATGAACACTGTTCGTCTGTGCACATTTCCTCTATTGAGATAATTCACCCCACCGGAAGGGTTTCCTAACATGTTCCAAGCCGCTGCCTGGCTGATCAGCCAGTTCTACAACCTCACATCCGATTATTCGGCCGCCATAGCGCTCGTCGCAGTGGTCATCATGATGTTGATCTTCCCGCTGACGTTGAAGAGCACCAAGTCGATGCTCGAGATGCAACGTGTTCAACCCGAAATGAAGCGTTTGCAGAATCAGTACCGCAACGATCGCCAAAAACTCAACGAAGAAATGATGAAGCTCTATCAAGAGCACAAGGTCAACCCGTTGGCTTCATGCCTACCGATGTTGGCGCAAATGCCGATCTTCTTGATCATGTTCCGCGTTTTGCACGGCTTGAGTAACAAAGTCATAGTGGACGGCTCTGAAGTGATTCAGCCTGACTACATCAGCAAGAGCAGCAAACTTTATGAGAGTTTGAACGGCGCTAAAGACATGATGTCTTTAGGCATTGACTTGTCGCTCACACCAGTCAAGGCAATTCAAGACAATCCAGGTACGGGCGTTATTTATGCCCTGCTGGTTGTGGCGTTGATGGGTCTGTATTTCGTGCAACAGCGCATGATCGCCAGTCGAACCGTGTCCCCTACGATGTCGGCCACCCAACAAAAGGTCATGCAATACCTGCCGGTGGCTTTCGGCGTGTTTCAGTTCTTCTTCCCCGTTGGTCTCGTGGTGTACTACATCTCGCAAACCCTGGTCAGAATCGCCCAACAGCAGTACATCACTCGCCGCTTCTATCGTGGAGAGCACTCCCTCGGTCAGCAGGCGCAAGCGGCCAGCGCCAAAGCTCGTGAACTGTCAAAAGAAGAAGGTGCTCCTGGTGGGTTCTTTGGGCAGATGAAACACGATCTTGGCAAGGCCAAAGAACAACCAAAGAGTTCTCCGAAGGCGAATCCCACGGTCAGTAAGCGAGTGACTCCGCCCAAGGGTGGCGCAACTCCAGCCAAGGGTAAGCCAACTCCGTCGAATCGCCCCAAGCCGTCTGGTCAGTCACGTCACCCGAAGCCGCCCCGCGGCTGAGTTATTACTCTCGTACGTTCGAAAGAAAGAAAGAAGGAAATCCCATGGAATGGGTAGAAACAACTGGAAAGTCCATCGAAGAAGCCAAGAGCATTGCCCTCGATCAACTAGGAGTGGCCGATGAAGAAGCAGAATTTGAAATTTTAGAAGAGCCCAAGGCTGGTCTTTTTGGCCGAACCCGTGGCGAGGCTCGAGTTCGTGCTCGGGTCAAACCCCGAACCCCGCGTGCCAAGAACGATCGGCGCGAACGTCGTCCTCGTCGTGAAGAGGGCGCCGGCACCGGTGAACGCCCAAGTCGTCCGAAGCAACCACGAAAGCAGGAAAAGAACGTGTCTGAAAATAATGACAATGCCGAACGTCCCCGTCGCGAGCGCCCTGAAGGTCCTCCCGCCGACCCAGCCCAGGTTGCTGCCGAAGCCGAAAAGTTCTTGGTTGGACTTGCTGCGTCGATTGGCGCAACAGGCGAAACCGTGGTCAATATTCAGGGCGATGACATTGAAGTCCAGTTGAACGGCACCGAACTTGGTTTGCTGGTTGGCCCTCGTGGCAGCACCTTGCAGGCAGTTCAGGACATCACCCGCGTGGTGAGCCAGCGTCGTATGGGCGACCATGACACTCGTTTGCGTATTGACATAGGTGGTTACCGTGCCAAGCGTAAGGAAGCTTTGAGTCGTTTCGTGACTCAGGTTGCCGATGAAGTTGTGGCGACTGGTTCGGCCCGAGCCCTTGAGGCCATGCCCTCACCCGATCGCAAGATTGTGCATGATGCCTTGACTGGTCGCACCGACATTGTCACGCACTCGGAGGGCGAAGACCCGAACCGCCGAGTTGTTATTTCACCAGCAGCTCCGGCGGCTTCAGCCGAGTAGTTGCTGGGGCGTAGGGTGGGGCCATGTCAATGGTTCCCCCGCTGAGCCCAAATAATCGAGAGAAGTTGTTGGATGCGCTGGGCGATGCCCAGCGCATCGGCATGTTGGGGGACAGATCACTGAATCAGGTGATTGACCATTCGCTGGCTTTTGTTGCCGCTCTCCCCGACACCGGTTGCACTGTGGTTGATCTTGGATCAGGTGGGGGCGACCCTGGTTTGGTGATTGCCGCCGCCCGCCCCGACGTCATGATCACCCTGGTTGATCGGCGGGCGAAACGAACTGACCTTCTTACTCGCCTGGTGGGCCGAATGAGATTTCAGTCCCACGTTGAGGTTGTTGAGATTGATGTCGCCCTACTCCCCCAACGATTTCCCGGACGAACCTGGGACGCGGTGACGTGTCGGGGTTTTGGATCACCGTCATACACCGCCCAGCACGCATCACCCCTTTTGGCACAGGGCGGTCTATTGATTGTGAGCGAACCACCCGAATCGGACGGAGCTCGATGGAGAGACCCCGAGGTGGAGGCCACGGGCTTAAAGTGGCAGAAAGTCCAGCATGGCGTCGCAATTCTCCAGAAAGCCTGAATGTTCCACGTGGAACATTCAGGAGGTGGAGTCCATAGAAATACTTCCCATTTGCTCGACTGAGGCTAGGTATGTTCCACGTGGAACATTGAGCGACACTGATTTGGGGCTATCCGCCCTGTTGCCACACCCATACGGTACGATTTCGGTGTTCTCCGGGTTCGGAGAACACCTACCCCACCCTTGTCAACCTCACACTCGGTGATGTTGCCGCTGTAAGGAAATACCCATGACCGACTCCCCTGTGATCCAGCACAACCGGCCCCTGCCTCGCGTTATTGCTGTGGCGAACCAAAAAGGTGGCGTCGGTAAGACCACAACTTCGGTGAATTTGTCGGCATGTCTGGCCGAACTAGGTTTCCGCACCCTGTTGATTGACCTTGACCCGCAAGGCAACGCCTCGTCAGGTGTCGGTATTGAAACCCGAGGTATTGAAACCTCGATTTATGACGTTCTTTTAAATGACGTGGCAATCAGCGACTGCGTCGAACCGGCCAATGTTAAAAATCTCTTCGTGGTGCCGGCGAACCTCGACTTAGCTGGAGCCGAAATCGAACTAGTCAACGAAATGGCTCGTGAGCACCGTCTCAAGCGGGCCATCGATCAAGAACTCGATGAGTACGACTTCGTCATTATTGACTGCCCTCCATCCCTCGGACTTCTGACCGTCAACGCCTTGGTGGCCGCCCGCGAAGTCCTTGTGCCAATCCAGTGTGAGTATTACGCCCTGGAGGGCCTTGGCCAGTTGCTGCGCAA
>CALPPJ020000231.1 GCA_943325425.2 Bifidobacterium breve
AACACGCCGCCTGCACCTTCGTCAACAACTTCAAGTGCTCCGATGACACCAAAGGTTGTGCGCTCGGTGCCAGCCTCATCGCGAAAGGTCATTCGATAAATCGTGAATGAAGGTTCGGCATCTTCGACCAAGACACCTTGCGTTACCCAATTGTCCAACACATCACCAGCAGCGTCATAACGACCAGGTCCATCAGATTCGACGGGTACATCGATGTGCACGATGTTGTTGGGATGACGTTGCGCCAAAGCTTCGCGATCAGCCTCGGACAACACGTCGTATGGGGGAGCGGCCACCAAATTCAGGTCGGTTGAGGCGTAACGGAGAGCATGAAATGGTTCAAAACGAGGCACATCTCTAGATTGCCACGCCGATGTCGGTGAGCGCGTGACAAGATCGCTAGGTCATGAATATTTCTCACAAATTTCCGGTGCTATGTGACCTTGACGGTGTGGTGTGGTTGGCTCACCAGCCCATTAATGGTTCGGCTGATGCGGTCGAGCGATTGCGGACTGCTGGTCATCGAGTTGTGTTCGTGACCAATAACTCGTCGGCGACGGTGGCCGACCAAGAAGCCGCCTTGCTGAAAGTCGGAATACCTGCAGTCGGCGATGTGATTACGTCGGCCATGGCAGGCGCGCATTTGCTGAGCGCGGGCGAACGAGTTTTGATGTGCGGTGGCCCAGGGCTCGCGGAAGCGATTGCCAAGGTGGGAGCGATATCGGTGTCGCATGACGATGTCGAAAATGGTGCGGCGGTTGATGCGGTCATCGTGGGCTTTCATCGTCACTTCGACTACGAGATTTTGCGCCGAGCATCGACGGCAATTCGCAATGGGGCACGTTTTATCGGCACGAATGACGATGCGACGTATCCCACCCCTAGCGGACCGATTCCGGGAGGCGGAAGTATCTTGGCGGCCATGACAACTGGATCGGGCGTGCAGCCAATAGTGGCTGGTAAACCGCACGGTGCCATGGCCGATGTTGTGCGGTCAGTCGTGAAGAACGTTGGTGCGGATGCGGTGATGGTGGGCGACCGACCTTCGACCGACGGCGGCTTTGCTGCCACGCTCGGATGTCGCTTTGCGCTGGTGCGCTCGGGTGTCACGCCAGTTGGTGTGATGCCCGAAGATGAGTCGGCATGGTTTGCGGGGACGACCCTTGATATTGATGTGCCCAATCTCGCTGCAGTTGCTGATGTCTTGCTGAAATAAGCCGAACGAAAACCCTGACTAAAAACGCTGTAGCGTCTAGTTATGGCTAAGAACCCGATCAACAAAAGCTCAATGAAGAAGTTGTTTGACACCGTGTCGCCCATGGGGCCAGATGCCGCCGAAAAGTTTGTCCGAGAATTGCTGAAGGCCGGCGATGAGCGTCGCCGCGACGCGGAAAAGATCGTTGCTGAAATCGTGACGGCCAGTCGTAAGACGGCTGAACAATTTGGTGACTCAGTTCAACGTGAAGTTGCCAAGCAACTAACTAAGGCCGTGAAGCGCATCGACCAGCTCGAAAAGCAGGTTGAGACCTTGACGCGCAGCCTCGAGGCAACTCGTGCGGTGTTGGTAGCAACTGCTGCTAAGTCGGTTGCAGAGACGGTTGCGAAACATAAGCCGGCAGCACCTGCCGCTGCACCCGCCAAGAAGGTCGCGGCCAAGAAAACACCAGCAAAGAAAACAGCAGCGAAAAAGACCGCAGCAAAAAAGCCTGCTGTGAAAAAGACTGCAGCAAAGACCACAACGACTGACACTGCGTCAGCCTGATTCGCTGACGATTTCAATAACTAGTTGCAATGGCTCGTCGACAACGTCTTGATACTGAGCTAGTTCGTCGACAACTGGTGTCGGGCCGTCGTGAAGCGACCGAACTGATTGATGCTGGTCGCATTTTGGTCAATGGCGCGATCGCATCGAAAGCAGCGCATCAGGTAGATCCCGCCGACGCTGTAGTTGTGAGTGGGCCTCCCGCGCGTTTTGTGAGTCGCGGTGGCGAGAAGCTTGACGCAGCTTTAGAAGCATGTGGTATTGATGTTGCTGGTCGACGAGTTTTAGATGCTGGCGCATCAACGGGTGGGTTCACCGATTGTGTTTTGCAGCGCGGAGCCACCCATGTTGTTGCACTTGATGTTGGACATGGTCAACTACACCCCAAGATTCGTGATGACGAACGCGTTACGGTGATGGAGCGGTTCAACGTTCGCGACATGACGATTGACGACATCGGGGGAGAAGTCGATGTCGTCGTCGCCGATTTGTCATTCATTTCGCTCACCCTTGTCGTGCCCGCCCTCATTGGGGTGTGCCGACCAGGAAGTGAATTGGTATTGCTCGTGAAACCACAATTTGAAGTTGGGCGTCGTGACGTGTCAAAAGGAAAAGGCATCATTTCAGACCCTGAATTGCATCAGACCGCCTGCGACGGCGTGAGTGAGTCGTGTGAAAATGCGGGAGCGACGGTCCACCGGATCATCGAGTCGCCCATTACTGGAGCCGAAGGCAATAAAGAGTTCCTGTTATATGCCACCGTGCGTGAGAAGATGTCAGTATGACCACTGCGCCAGCTAAAAAAGTCGTCATAGTGGGTCATTCCGAACGGCCCGAGGCTCCAGTTGTCGCGCACCAGGCAGTCGAGTGGTTGCGCAACCATGGACACGTGCCGGTTGCCCAAGCTGTTGACATTCAATCCCTCGGACTCGATGTCGATCTCTGCACAGAAACTGACATTGCGTCGGCCGAATTGGTCTTGAGTATCGGCGGCGACGGAACCATGTTGCGTTCAGTCACCATGCTGAATGGAGCAGCAGTTCCAGTGCTCGGCATCAACGTTGGTTTGTTGGGTTACCTTGCCGAAGTTGAACCCGAAAATTTGGTGTCATCACTTGAACGGTTCTTCGCTGGTGACTACGAGATCGAAAAACGTTTAGTGATTGACGTTGATGTTGTGAAGAACGCCGGATCACGTTCGCAATGGCGGGCCTTGAACGAAGCTTCTTTTGAGAAAGAACGTACTGGCCAAACCGTTCGCTTGGCGGTGAGCATTGACGGTGCTCGCTTCACCACTTTTCAAGCTGATGGTTTGCTTGTGGCAACGCCCACTGGTTCGACTGCGTATTCGTTGTCGGCTCGCGGCCCGGTGGTGTCGCCAACTCTCGAAGCAATGTTGCTGACCCCGTTGGCGCCGCACATGCTGTTTGACCGTTCGTTGGTATTAGGACCAACCGAAACGATTCGCATTGACGTTGACGGATCGCGTTCGGTGGGCTTGGCCATTGACGGGCAAGAAGTGGCCTCGCTGGAAGGTGGCGAGTCAGTGACCTGTTCGGCATCTGATCGCCCAGCGCTATTTGTGCGTATGCAACCGCAACGTTTCCACCAGATCTTGAAAGCCAAATTCGGTTTGGCTGATCGATAAGAATTGG
>CALPPJ020000232.1 GCA_943325425.2 Bifidobacterium breve
ACATCACGCGACGAACTGGCGAGAAGATGGCATCGATCGGAATGACTCCGATGGTGCGTGAACCCGAATCACGATCGCTTGAGTTGTAGCCACGTCCCTGCTCGACGGTGAGGTCAAATGCAAGGCGACCTTTGCCATTCACGTGGGCAATGACGAGATCCTTGTTGAGGATTTCGACGTCTGCTGGACACTGAATGTCGCCGGCGGTGACAACTGAAGTGGCTTCGCCGCGAACGTCAACACGAATGATGACCGGTTCGTCGGACTGTGAGATCAGCACGATGTCTTTGAGGTTGAGGATGATGTCAGTGACGTCCTCGGTGACACCGGGGATGGTGTCAAACTCGTGCAATGCCTCATCGAAGCGAACCGTCGTGATGGCGGAACCGGGGATAGAGGACAGCAACACGCGACGAAGCGAGTTACCGATGGTATGACCGAAGCCTGGCTCAAGAGGTCCGACAGAGAAACTCTGACGGTTACCGTTCTGTTCGCCGATTGCTTCGACACTGGGGCGCTGGATGACGAGCATTTGTCTCTTCCGTTCGTCGAGGGTTTGTACTTACGCAGTATTAATTGCTGATGTGGGTTACGAATTACTTCGAGTAAAGCTCAACAATGAGCTGTTCACGTACGGGCACATCAATGTGCTCGCGTGCTGGTTCGTTGCGAACGGTGACTTGCTTGCCGCCGTCTCCGCTTTCGAGCCAACCAACCAATGAACGGTCCAAAGTATCGATGTTGTGCTGAATCACGATCATGTCGCGAGCCTTCACAGCCAAGGTGATGACGTCGCCTTTTTTGACGCGAGCGCTGGGGATGTTGAGTCGCTTGCCATTGACCAAGATGAGGCCGTGACTAACGAACTGACGAGCCTGTGGGCGGGTGCTGCCGAAACCGGCGCGGTACACCACATTGTCGAGGCGAAGTTCAAGCAAACGCAACAGGTTTTCACCAGTCGGTCCTTGCAAACGGTTCGCTTCTTCGTAGGTCTTGCGGAACTGACGCTCAAGCACACCGTAGATGTACTTAGCCTTCTGCTTTTCCTGAAGCTGTGCGAGGTATTCACTACCGGCTGAGCGACGACGCGTGCGACCGTGCTGACCCGGTGGGAATGGGCGACGCTCAAGAGCCTTGCGGCCCTTTTCGTTTTCGAACAAGTTCGTATTGAGACGGCGCGACAAACGCACCTTGGGTCCGGTGTAACGGGCCATGACTTAGTTCCTCTTCCGCTTGGGCAACTTGCAGCCGTTGTGGGGCACGGGCGTGACATCTTTGATGCCAGTCACTTCGATGCCAGTGTTCTGCAATGAACGAATTGCGGTGTCACGACCAGAGCCTGGGCCCTTGGCGTGCACTTCAACTCGACGCATACCTTGTTCGAAAGCGGCCTTAGCTGCTTTTTCGGCTGCCATTTGTGCAGCGAAAGGTGTGCTTTTACGCGAACCCTTGAAACCAACTCCGCCACCTGAGGCCCACGATAAAACGTTGCCTTCGGTGTCAGAGATGCTGACAATGGTGTTGTTGAACGAGCACTTGATGTGACACACACCAACGCTGACGTTTTTGCGCTCGCGCTTACGGGGGCGTCGTCCGCCCGGCTTCGGCTTAGCCATGATGTACTACCTCACTGCCTTTTTCTTGTTAGCAACGGTCTTCTTCGGTCCCTTACGGGTACGAGCATTGGTGTGAGTGCGCTGACCACGAACGGGCAGGCCCTTACGGTGACGGACGCCCTGAAGGCAACCGATTTCGATCTTGCGCTTGATGTCGGTCTGAACTTCGCGGCGAAGGTCACCTTCGACAGTGACGTTCTTGTCAACCCAACCACGAAGTTTGTTGACTTCTTCGTCGGTCAAGTCGCGAACACGCGTGTTCGGACTGATGTCGAGATCGGCGCACATGCGTTGTGCAGTCGGCTTGCCGATGCCAAAGATGTAGGTGAGCGAAATCTCCAACCGCTTCTCGCGGGGAATGTCAACTCCAGAAATACGGGCCATGCTGTTTCCTTATTCTCTTCTCAGCCTTGACGCTGCTTGTGACGCGGGTTCTCGCAAATAACCATGACGCTGCCGTGACGGCGGATCACTTTGCACTTCTCGCAGATTTTCTTAACACTTGGTTTGACCTTCATGGTCATCTCACTTCTTGTTGTTGAATTTCTTGAATGAATAGAGACTGGTTTTATTGACTTTTTAGAACTTGTGACTACTTGTAGCGGTACGTAATGCGACCTCTGGTGAGGTCATACGGCGTGAGCTCTACTTGCACCTTGTCGCCAGGAAGAATACGGATGTAGTTCATTCGCATCTTTCCGGAGATATGCGCCAAAACTTTGTGACCGTTCTCGAGTTCCACCCGAAACATGGCGTTCGGCAGGGACTCGAGGATCGTTCCTTCGAGCAAAATGGCGTCGTCTTTGGGCTTGGACAGAACTGACTCCTAACAGGGCGGATATTGCACACTGCGTGACGCCACGAGGACGCGTGCAGGGTCGGCCATTGGGCCGAGGGGCAATGCTACCGCCGAGACTCAAGTGAACCAAGTGCCTCGTGCCAGAAACTTGGGAGTCTTTTCGGAGCGAAACCATAGCCCAGGATTCCGGGCCGCCCGTGGCAATATCTGAAGAAAAGTTATCCACAGGCAAACTCAACTGTTCTTCCGAGCAGCATCAATGGCCACGGTCAAAGCTTCGAAAACTTCGTCCGGCGAACGCGAACCATCAATTTCCACCAGACGACCGCCTTGACCATAAAACTCCAGCAATGGCGAGGTCTGCGACTCGTAGAGATCAAGTCGTTGGCTGATGCTTTCGGGGGTGTCGTCATCGCGTTGAACAACGTCTCCTCCGCACGAGTCACAAATCCAGGGATCGCGCTTTTGGGCGGTGGCCACATAGTTCGTGGCACAATCACGGCAGACCCGGCGAGCCGAAATGCGCTGAATCACCAAATCGCGGGGCACATCAAGGTCAAGAACACTATGGATCGGTCGTTCGGCGGCGATGCCGTCGAGCGCAATCGCCTGGGCCACCGTCCGCGGAAAGCCGTCAAGAATATAGCCACGAGTACGGGCATCATCTTGCTCTAAGCGTTCGCGGATAATTTCGATCATGATGTCGTCGCCCACCAAGCGACCAGCTTCGATGACCTGTTTGGCCATCTTGCCTAGTTCAGTTCCTTCACGCACGGCGGCGCGCAAGATGTCCCCCGTTGAAATATGGGGAACCACGTAGTGCCGTGATATGCGTTGGCATTGAGTACCTTTGCCAGCGCCTTGACGACCCATGATGATCAGACGAACGCCCGCGGTCATGAGTTAGTCCTGACGCAGCCACCGATGCTGCGTGAGCATCACTTCAGGAATCCCTCGTAGTTGCGCAGCATGAGCTGGCTATCTACTTGGCGCATCAATTC
>CALPPJ020000233.1 GCA_943325425.2 Bifidobacterium breve
AAATGAGGCGCGTGCACTGTGACAGCTGGTCGACATCGATACCGCCGGGCGAACCTGGGGGCGTGTCAACGGTGATCTTGACAATTCCGCCGTTGTACTCAAGGTCGTACATTTCGAGACCGAGGTCGGCCAACACTGGGGTGATCAATGCTTCAATTCGTCGTGAGACTTGGTTTTCAGACATCAATTCACCTCCGTATTGTCAAACATGTTGTCAAAATTTCTATGTTCAGTCCTGAATATGTACTCATCTGGATCGAATATGACCCCAGTGACTAAAAAAGACGAGGGCTGAAGCCCTCGCCTTTCAGACCCACCGGAATGGAAATTCTCTTCAGACCGCTTCATCATACAAGAATGCGAGCGCTATTCGACACGAGTGATCTCCCTCAGTTGATGGTTCACGACAAGTAGCCTGACGGAATGTTGCGTTTATCCAGCCTGTTCGTCCGCACCCTGCGCGAAAACCCCTCCGATGCCGAGGTTCCGAGCCACCAATTGATGGTTCGAGCTGGCTATATCCGTCGGGCAGCCCCAGGCGGATACACCTGGCTCCCCCTCGGCTGGAACGTGTACCGCAATGTTGAACGCATCGTGCGCGAAGAAATGGACGCCGCCGGTTTCCAAGAGGTCCACTTTCCGGCCCTGCTCCCCCGCGAGCCCTACGAAGCCACCAATCGCTGGACTGAATACGGCCCCAACCTGTTTCGCCTTCAAGACCGCCGTGGCGTCGACTACCTATTGGGCCCGACCCATGAAGAGATGTTCACACTGCTCGTCAAAGATCTTTACAGCAGTTACAAAGATCTGCCACTCAGCATCTACCAAATTCAGACCAAATTCCGCGACGAGGCTCGCCCCCGAGCCGGCCTCTTACGTGGCCGCGAGTTTGTGATGAAGGACTCATACAGTTTCGATATTGATGACGCCGGCTTGTCGGCAAGTTACGAAGCCCACCGCGCGGCCTACATCAAGACCTTCGAACGGCTGAACCTTCCGTTCGTCATCGTGTCGGCAATGTCAGGAGCCATGGGTGGATCAAAGAGTGAAGAATTCTTGGCACCGCTTGAAGTTGGCGAAGACACTTTCGTGCGTTGCGTGACCTGTGGTTACGCCGCCAACACCGAAGCTGTCACCGTCCCGACTCCGGCTGCACTTGATTTTTCACAAGCCGCACCTTCACAAGTTGTCGACACACCCGACACACCAACGATCGCCACACTTGTTGATTTGTTGAATGCTCGCACCGACATCAATGCAGCACTTGGTAAAACCACCGCATGGACCGCTACCGACACACTCAAAAATGTGATCATCATGTTGCGCCATCCCGATGGTCGACG
Source organism: Bifidobacterium breve (assembly GCA_943325425.2). GTDB lineage: Bacteria > Actinomycetota > Acidimicrobiia > Acidimicrobiales > Ilumatobacteraceae > Casp-actino8. Next base: position 1,344 of record CALPPJ020000233.1, read on the forward strand.
CGAACCGTTAGCGATTGGTTTACCTGGTGATCGCGAAGTTGATATGAAGCGCGTTGAAGCACAAGTTGGCCCTGCTGAACCCGATGCTTTTACCGAAGCAGATTTCGCCAACTATCCCGCACTCGTGAAGGGATACATCGGACCTGATGTACTCGGCTCAACATCATCGTCGAAGATTCGTTATCTCGTTGATCCGCGCGTTTCAACTGGAACGAGTTGGGTAACTGGTGCAAACAAGGCCGGCAACCATGTAGTTGGTTTGGTGTGCGGCCGTGACTTCACTCCCGACGGAACTATTGAAGCTGCCGAAGTTTTGCCTGGTGATACGTGCCCAACATGTGCTGCGAATCATGCAACCGGCGTTCTCGAAATGGCACGCGGTATTGAGATCGGTCACATTTTCCAATTGGGTCGCAAGTATGCCGAAGCGCTCAACCTCACTGTGCTTGACCAAAATGGCAAACAAGTTGTGGTCACCATGGGCAGTTACGGCATTGGTGTTTCACGAGCGGTCGCAGCAATCGCCGAAGCCACTCTTGACGATATGGGATTGTGCTGGCCCCGCGAAGTTGCCCCAGCCGATATTCACATAGTGATCGCAAGCAAAGGCGCGGATGCAATTGCCGAAGTAGCCGAACGTCTTGCCAGTGAGCTCGAAGCATCAGGATTGCGAATTTTGTTAGACGATCGCACATCAGTTTCACCTGGCGTGAAGTTCAAAGATGCCGAACTCATTGGAGTACCCACCATCGTTGTCGTTGGCAAGGGTCTTGCCGACGGTGTCATTGAAGTTCGCAATCGCGCCAACGGCGAGCGAAGCGATGTTGCAATTGGTGAAGCAGTTGCAACATTGCGCACGATATGTGGGCGGCCTGGAAACTGATCATGAAGTTGGTACGAGGTGTCGTGCAGCATTATTCGTGGGGACACCAATCGTCAATCCCGCGTCTACTTGACATTGAACCCGATGGTCGCCCCTGGGCCGAGTTGTGGTTCGGAACCCATTTAGGTGGAGCATCAAAAGTACTCAGCGTTGATGATGCAACTGCTGCAGCATTGCGTCGAAGTGCAACTGACGACACTGGCGGACAATCAGTTCCATTGCTGTCGGTTGCGGGCGAATTACCATTCTTATTGAAAGTTTTGGCTGCAGCCGAACCATTGTCATTACAAAGCCACCCATCTACTGAACAAGCCAAGGCTGGATACGCTCGCGAAAACCGCCTCAACATTCCAGTCGGGAACTCACGACGTATTTATCGCGATCCGTTCGCTAAACCCGAACTCATTTGTGCACTTGGACCATTTGAAGCGTTGTGCGGATTCCGCGAACCCGTAGCGACAGTTGAACTTTTGCATTCGATCGGCGGCGGCGCATCAATCATCGCTCGCCTACTCGCCGACCACGACCTTGACCACGCCATGCGTTACCTGTTTGGCGGTGGTCAAGAAATACAAGTTCTTGTAAAGGATGTTATTGAGGCTTGTCAAAATCATGAGTCACCAAGTGCCCAGTGGGTAACGCGACTCGCTGTTGCGTATCCCGATGATCCGGCAGTTGTTGCATCTTTGCTTTTGAACTATGTGACATTGCAAGCCGGCGAAGCGCTCTATCTTGATCCTGGCAACTTGCACGCCTACTTAAGTGGTACTGGCATCGAAGTCATGGGATCTAGCGACAATGTGGTGCGATGTGGTTTAACGAACAAACACGTTGATGTCAACGAACTGCTTGCGACTGTCGTGCCTCAGCCGTTACCCGACCCCATCGTGCGCGCTACTCCGGTTTCGAAAACCGAAGCTGGTCGCTTATGGAAGTACGAAACCCCTGATGCACCATTCATATTGTGGGTGCATCAAATTGATGGCACCGAAACGCTGCGTGCTCGCACCCGCGAGCTCACGTTGTGCGGAGTGGGTGCAACCAATCTGTTGCACCGTGGCGAAGTGTGTTATCTCGCACCAGGCGAAGAGATAACACTGAGCGGTAAAGCAACTCTTTTCCGAGTTACCGAAAACAACTAACTCATTCAACGACGACTGTTAACTACTAGCTCTTTTTGCGAATCT
>CALPPJ020000234.1 GCA_943325425.2 Bifidobacterium breve
CAAGTCCTACTGCGTGAGGAACTCGCGCGAGATAGGCATCGGGTCCTTCGTCAACGGCTGCGATTCCAGCGAATGGTGAAGTTCGAATTTTGCCGCCAACCGATGCGCCTGATTCAACAACGGTGACAGTTAATGCTGGGCCAGAGTAGTCGGCAGCAGACGCTATTTTGAGTAGTCGATAAGCCGCAGTTAAACCAGTAATTCCCGCACCGATAACAACAACGTGTTTCGGGTCGAGGCGTGAACTCATGAGTGGGCGGAGATGACGCGCTGGGCCAACGCATGCATGATTGTCGCGTCATCATTGACACAACTCGTGCGATCAAACGCTAAACCTTTGGCTTGGGCGTGTTGCTTTGCCTCGATGTCTAGGTCGAATAGAACTTCTAAGTGGTCGGCCACAAATCCGCAGGCGCATACAACAACGCCTGAAGCATTTTCGCTGGCGGCGAGATCGTCAATGACTGCCAAGATGTCGGGTCCAATCCAGGGTTCTGGAGTGCGTCCAGCAGATTGCCAAGCAATTGACCACGACGACCAAGAATCTAAACCAGCGGCAATGGCAACAGCCTCGGCGGTTGAGCGCAGTTCATCAGGGTATGGATCGCCGGCGTCAATGATTCGTTGCGGAAGTGAGTGGGCGGTGAAGAGCACCTTGGTGTTTGCTGGCATTGCCGATAGTCGGCTGCGCAAGTCGGCTGCCAAGAACTCAACAAATGCTGGTTCGGTCGCCCATGAATCAATTGCAGTCACGGTGATGCCATGTGGTTCAGCGGCCGCTCGCGCTCGGCCCATGTATTGGCCAATGGAGAATGATGAAAAATGAGGTGCGAGCACTAGCCCGATGATGTGTTGAAAGCCGCGGGCTGCCAATTCGTTAACTGCGGTTTCAATCATGGGTGCTGCGTGCTTGAGGCCGAGCACGACTTCATATGTATCAGGCGCAATTTCGTTCAATGCTTTTTGTAACGCGTCACGTTGAGCCTCAGTGCGAGCGGCAAGCGGCGAGATGCCGCCGATGGCGTCGTAACGCGCCACGAGATCGGCGAGTTGTTCAGGGGTGGGAGCACGACCACGACGAATGTCGGTGTAGTACGGCTCAATTTCGGCTGGCGTACGCGGGGTGCCGTAGGCCATGAGGAGAACTGCGGTTTTTTGAGTCATGATTCTTCGATTCGAGTTTTTTCGTGGACAAATGCAACGACATCTTCAAGAACTGTGGGGTCGGTGGTGGGATCAACCCCGTGCCCAAGGTTAAAGATATGGCCAGGATGATTGGCGTTGTCATCAAGAACGCGCTCGGCACCAGCGAGTGCAGCTTGCGAACCAGCCAACACGAGTGCTGGATCTAAATTGCCCTGAACAACAAGATCAGAGCCCATCCGAGCGCGGGCTGATTGAATGCGGGTTCGCCAATCAAGGCCCATCACGCGTGGTCCAGCTTCGTACATTGATTCCAACAAATGATCGCAACCGATACCGAAATGGATGCCGACAACTTCGGGGTGTAATTCGCGTAGTTGGTCAAAGACCTTTTTGCTGTGCGGCAAGACAAACTCGCGGTAATCGGCATTCGACAGCGAACCAGCCCATGAATCAAATAATTGAAATGCGCGGGCGCCGGCAGACAGTTGTGCATCAATAAAAGTCACCGAGTGTTGCACGAGACGATCCATGAGTTGATGCCAGAGTTCGGGCTCAAGATGGATCATGCGCTTGGTGTTTTGATAGGTGCGCGATGGGCGGCCTTCGATGAGGTAGCTAGCAACCGTGAAAGGTGCTCCAGCAAAAGCAAGAAGTGGTACCGATTTGGGAAGTTCGGCAACAAGCAGTTTGACGGTCTCGATGACATACGAAACATCGTCGGGTTCAAGCGGTCGTAGTCGTTGCAAATCCGCGAGAGACCGAAATGGGGTTTCGGCTACTGGGCCGGTTCCGGGGGCGACATCAATACCAAATCCAACTGCGTGGGGCGGAACCACGATGTCGCTGTAAAGCACGGCCGCATCAACGCCGTAGCGATGAAATGGCTGCAACGTGATTTCAGCTGAGAGCGCTGGTTGCTTAATTGCTTCAAGAATGCTTCCGCTACCACGAATCGCTTTGTATTCGGGAAGGCTGCGACCTGCTTGACGCATGAACCAAACCGGGGTGTGGAGATGTTTGCGTCCGTTCGCTGCCGCGAGGAACGGTGAGCCATCGAATGGGTTGAGCGACACAGACATCGGTTACGACGATATCCGTGACCTTGGTCTCGCGCCTGATTGCGCGGGAACTAACTCGTGCGAAAAGGCGACTTGTGACATATATGGCTCGGAATCAAATTCGTAAGGGACTTTGGTCCATAGGGCATTCCTCGGTCATTCGGCATCCTGTTGATATGCGTCAGCGTTTGGCCGTGGCAGTAACTGTCCCGATGTTGTTACTTTTGGGTTCGTGTGGATCTGACACGGCAACGATGCGGGGCATAGTTCGTGAGGAACCTCTGCAAGTGGGGGCCGTGACTTTGACCGATGTGACAGATGAAGGCGAGTTCGCGAATCACGACGATTTGTTCACGATGAAAGCAGAACCGGGCGAATTGCTGGTGATGTATTTCGGTTACACCAACTGTCCCGATTTGTGCCCAACCACGTTGGCTGCTGTGCGCACTGCCACGAAAAATCTGGGTGACGACGGCGCCAAAGTTGACCTAGCGATGGCAACAGTTGATATGGAACGTGACACTCCTGAAGTTTTGAATGGATATCTATCAAGCTTTAGTGATCACTTTCATGCGCTTCACGCAAGTTCGCAAGAAGAATTAGAGGCTGCCGAGAACGCATTCCTTGCAAGTTCAACAATCCAACGGGACGCAGCAGGGAAAATTGAAGTAGGTCATAGTGCCACTGCATATGTCGTCAATGACCAAGGCGTTGTTCTTGTCGAATGGCCATTTGGTATTGACAGTAAAGCCATGACTAACGATCTCAAAATCTTGCTTGAACAAATCGCAAGCAATAACTGAAAGGTAAACAATGAAAAAGTCAAAAATCACCGGATTACTACTCGCAGTTGTCGCAGGCACAGCATTGTTCGCGTCGTGTGGTGGCGATGACACGTCTTCTAGTTCTGCACCTGAAATCACCAAGGTGTGGGCGCGTACGAGCCCAATGGAAACTTCACTTGGTGCCGTGTATATGACGATCTCGTCTAAAGACGGAGATGAGTTAACCGACGTCTCAGTTGATTCGTCGATTGCAGCGATGGCGCAAATTCACGAAATGGTGATGGCGAGTGCAGAGACTGACACTGAGATGTCGATGACTACTGAAATGCCCATGACGACTGAAGCAATATCTGGTGAAATGGTGATGCAAGAAGTTGATTCAATTGTGATTGACGCCGGTGGATCTGTTGATTTGATGCC
>CALPPJ020000235.1 GCA_943325425.2 Bifidobacterium breve
TGACATTTGAAAACTTCTCGGGAACAGGGATCCGCCGTGGTGCTTTTTCAATTCGCTTTAGACTTTGCTCCCAAGCTCTGCGCTCGTAATCGCTCATAGCTTCCAAACCATTTCGATTATCCAACATTCAATACCTCTTTTAGGTGGGTGGAATTTAAGCCTGTCACAGCGTTTGTCGTCACCGATGACCCACAAACTGACTTCAATAAAACAGTGTTGCTTATCAGTATTTGTCTTCTAGACGCACACTTTCCCGCACACCCGTCGTTTGAGTTACATGACAACAACAACGACAGCCCGAAATAATCCCCCATCCACCGCTACCACCGAGACCGCTCAGGCGACATTCATCTCGATCGTGGCCGATGCCAGCGGTTCGATGAACCACCTGCACGAGACCGTGATCAAGGGTCTCAACGACTTCATCGCCGAACAAGCATCCTCAGATAACGATGCCAAAGTCACAATTGTGCAGTTCCCGTCCCTCACAGACGAAGACGGCATTCAAACGATCCTGCCCAAGAGCAACGTGAAGACAGCTCGCAAGATCACCGGCAAGGACTACGTCATCAATGGCATGACTCCTTTGTACGACGCCATCGGCGCAGTCATCAAGAAGGCCGATCAGCGCATTGCCAAACGAGCCGCCAAAGGCAAAGATCCCGAATCACAAGTCGTCGTCATCTTCACCGACGGTGGCGAAAATGCGAGCCGCAAGTTCACCCAAGATGCCATCTTCACTCTGATCGCCGAACGCAAAGCGCAAGGCTGGGTTTTCGTCTTCCTTGGTGCAAATCAGGATGCGTTCGAGGCTGGCGGTCAGGTTGGCTTTGCCCCCGGCAACACCATGAATTTCGATGCATCAGAAGAAGGTATGACCAATGCACTGTTGAGCGTGTCCCGCTCGGTGCGTGCCTACTCGGCCATGCCATTGGCAGAGCGTTACATGGCACGCGAAGATTTCTTGGTTCAGCGTCCAAACGACGACGAGGACGAAATCTGAACGATTGCCGTGAGTTGTCGCCCCGCTTCAGGGGCGACAGCACACATTGCGCCGTCCCGTTCGTTTAGTTAGAAGCCAGCCACATACAAGGAGAGCAGATTGAAACCAGAGACCACCCGCAAAGTCATCACCCCAGTACCTATTGGTACTGCCAACATTGTCGAACACGACCTCCCCTCGTGCTGGAAAGACGTCCGAGACGCTCTCGCCGCCGGAATTGATCGCCTGATTTTGTTCGGACCTCCAGGAACTGGAAAGACTTTTGCTGGGCTCACCGTGGGCGATGTTTCGGGCGGAGCTTTTCGTTTGATCTGCAACGAAGACATGACCGCAGCCGATGTGACTGGTCACTTCATGCCTACCGCAGACGGAACCTGGAAGTGGCTCGACGGGGCCGTGCTGAAAGCTTGGCAAGGTAACGGCCAAACCGGTGGTCGCATTGTGGCCGACGAAATCGACCGTGCTTCGGGCGACGTGTTATCACTCTTGCTCAACATGTTCGACTCCCCCGAGAGTGCTTCATGGCAACACCCGGACACGGGCCACGTTTTCAAGCCAGCGAAGAATTTTTCGGTGGTCATGACAACCAACATCGAAGATATGCGCGATCTACCTGTCGCTCTTCGCGATCGCTTCCCGATCGCCATTCGCATTGATCGACCACATCCAGGTGCACTTGCTCAATTGTCTCCACATCTTCGGGCACCAGCTTCGGCTGCTGTTGATGCCGACAAGGCCCGGCGTTTCAGCGTTAGATCATTCATGGCCTTTGATCAGCTCTGTATCCAGGGTATGGATATTGAACGGGCCGCATTCTTGGTATTTGGCAATCACTCCAAAGACATTCTTGATGCGATTCGTATTGATGGCGTCACCAAAGCAGCGGCTTCAAAGCCAATCGCGAAGGCATCATGACGGGCAGTTCCACAGCTCGCCGAAACGAAAATCAACGAGTCGTCGTAGAAAAGCGCATTGCCATGCCCGAATGGCTGTCACGCGAAGACCGCACGGCCGCACCTTGGACAGTTGTCGAAGGTGCGGCCCAACGCGGCGAGGCTTTCACCGACTTAGTCGCGCATCGTATGCAAGTTCCAGTTGGTGCCGATGAAACATCGCGTTGTATTCGTGCCCACGAATTGATGCACGCCAAGGTCAGCCCCACTCATATCTGGGTCCCCGACGATGTCGCATACATCTCGATTGAAACCATGACTGTTGCCGAAGAATTTCGCGTCAATATGTTGGTTGAAACAGCGGGCTTTCCAGTGATGAAGTTTCTCGCTGACGGCAGCGAGAAACGTACCGGCGAACGTTTGGCGCAAAACAATGATTGGAATTCACTCGTCCACATGACCGCTGCAACGGTTGGCACAAAAGCATTTGCAGGATTGATCAGTGGTGTGAAGTCAGTGCGGCCCGAATGGGTTGCGACGTTGCGCGAACTGGGTCGTCAGATGCGCAAGATGTGGCGTGAAGCGGCCTCTCATGGCGTTGAACACATCGCGTCAACTGAACCCTGGGATCTCGCAACGGCTGGATGGGCTTTCACCGTGGAAATCGCTCGTTTCATTCATCGAGTACTCATCAACGAAACAAGTGAAGGCGAAATTCCACCCGATGCCGACTCCCTCAAAGGCGGAACTCAGGGTGTGCCCGGCAAATTTGCACCGGTCATTGAACTATCTATCAATCGCCCCAACCGTGTTGATGGTCGACTCGGTCGTCGTCGACGCCCGACCAATGTTGGCCGTCACCCACGCCATCTCGATCGATTACTTACCGATCCCCAACGGCGCGTCTTTGATCATCGCAAACGTGGCCAAGGTGGAGTTGTACTCATCGATCAATCTGGCTCGATGCGCCTTACCGATGGCGATTTGTGGCGCATCATTGAGGCAGCTCCAGGATGCGTGATCATTGGTTACAGTCACGAACCGCGATCGCAAGGCAAGCCAAATCTTTGGGTGCTCGCCGATCGCGGACAGGTCGTCGATGAAGTTCCCGCTGGCAACGGCGGCAACGGAGTTGACGGTCCGGCTTTGCAATACGCCTTACGACGTCGCAGAAATGGCGAACCCATGCTGTGGGTGTGTGATGGCCATGTCACCGACGAAACCGATGATGTCCACTCAGACCTCACCGAAGAATGCGCCCGCATCGTGGCAATCAATCACATCCATCAAGTTGCCGACGTCGAGGCCGCTGTCAAAGCCCTCACGAAAGCTGCCAAAGGTGATGTTCTGAAGGCTTCGGCAGTTGGCCCAATTGCCCAAAGCCAAGCCTGGAGATCACGAATGACATGAAATGACATGAAAAGACATGACGGACATTTCACACAACGCACATATTCGACCCACTCACTCGTTAGGAATACATGACCGCTGACACCACACCCACGCAA
>CALPPJ020000236.1 GCA_943325425.2 Bifidobacterium breve
CGTACGCGAAATCGCCGCAGTCAACGTCGTCTTACCATGGTCAATGTGACCCATCGTTCCAATATTCACATGAGGCTTCGTACGCTCAAACTTCGCCTTAGACATGATTTCTATCCTCTTACTTCAGTACCGCTAGGTACGGGGTTGATGTTGTTATGTTTTAAAACTTGCTGTAGCGACGATCGGGCTCGAACCGATGACCTTCCGATTATGAGCCGGATGCTCTGACCAACTGAGCTACGTCGCCTTGAGCGCAGCCGGTTGGCTGGCCGGTTGTATATATGACACCCGTCGCCGGATGCTGAGCCCTCTGTCGGAATCGAACCGACGACCTTTTCCTTACCATGGAAATGCTCTACCGACTGAGCTAAGAGGGCGTAGGAGCGCGGCGGAGCCGCGAACCGAACGAGAAGTGTACCCCCGTGATATCCGAAATAACCACTAGTTTGGGGACATGGAATTAGGCCCCGAATCTTCGCCAAACTCGTCCGAGTCTTCGGCAAAGTTGGCGGCTCAGGGCGCTATCACCTTACGCCCCGCAACCCTGGCCGACGCGGCATCTATCGCTGATATCTACAACTATGAGGTCGAAAACACGACCGCCACCATGGATCTGGTCCCCCGATCGCTGACTGAGCAACAAGAATGGTTGGCCGATCGCAGCGGGGCTTTTGCCGCCATCGTGGCCGAAATTGGGAGTCAAGTGGTCGGATTTGCCTCGTTGAGCCCCTACAAAGAACGGGCGGCCTATCGCCCGACGGTCGAAGATTCGGTCTATGTGCGGCGCGATATGGGCCGCCGCGGAATCGGAAAACTCCTGCTCACAGGGGTCATTGACCTCGCCGCAACCTCGGGATTCCATTCGGTGATGGCCCGGATTGAGGCCTCCGGAGAGGCTAGTCGAGCCCTCCATGCCGCCTGTGGGTTCCGCGAGGTCGGGGTCGAAATCGAGGTTGGACGCAAGTTCAACCGCTGGCTCGACATGGTCTTGCTGCAAAAGATGCTCTAAGCCCGAGTCACCAGGTTCACGAGGGCTCGCAAGCCAAAAGTGGTAGTCGGTCGGCCATTCACCATGGGCCGATACGAGCTGTTGTTCAGAATCGACGTCGGGTCCGACTTCAGCAACCCAACAAAGGTCTCGACCACAATCCGGCCGCCCACTGGTCCGAGTCGGTTGACATTCGGGTTGGCGGCAGCCTCGGCCAGGACATACACCCACAGCGGTGCCTTGCCCGCGAAATTGGTTGAGATCTCGGTGAGCGGTCGTTGGTCGGTGGCGACTCCGGTGGCGGCACCAATCTTGATTTGGGCATCGGTCAACGGAGTCACCCCGAGTGCTCGAGCCACATCTTGACCCGAGGCCAAACCAACCTGCTGACCGCGCAACAGATTGCGCAACGCCAAGTTGGCTGGGCCAACACCAGTGGTTGGCAAAGGCAACAAGCTCAACGAATGAGTGAGCGACCCGTCAATTTTGTACGACGGCTGGAAGGTTCCCGTTGCACCGGGAGCGCTCGGCAAGAACAAGTTCCAATCAATCGCAAAATTTGCAGGCGACGGTGAGAACCCGGTGAGATCACTACCAGAAACGAATGTTCCCGAGAACACCGGCACTCGATCAGTTGCCTGATTGATCTTGTACAGCGCACGAACTTGTGAATGTCCAAAGCGATATGCAGCAACTGCAAATTCAACGGGCATCTGCGCACAATTGTTATAGATACGCAGATTTGTCTTCCAACCTTTTGCAGTCAACGACACGACTGCTTGTTTTGTTTTATGTCCAGCAATTTGCGGAAGGTAATCGTTCAACACAATCCATTGATAAGCATTTGTGACTTCTTTACGGGCCTGCGCGAACACTTGAGCATTGGTGAGTCGACGATTGTTGGCCTTAATGCGATCAACGGTTTTGTTATGAAAACGAATGAAGAGCGAGTGAATACCTGCAACGATTCGGTTTTCATCATTGCGTGGATCACCAATGAGTGCTTGACCATTTGCGTCGCGCGGTACATCCATTGCACTGGTATCTGAAGAACCAGTGAGAGCTGCACCTGTAAACAAATGCATGCCGTCGGCGTAATACAAAGTTGGTGATGCTGTTGGCCCCGATCCGTACAACGAATCAAGATCGAGTTGCGGCGTGCGTTTATTAACTAACGCTGATGGATCAACGGGAGTTGTTAAGTCATTCGCTCGATCATCAAAGGTGATGTCGTGATCGATGAATTGACCGAAGTACGTGTAGGCCGCGGGAATTGCATTGTTGTCTTCAAGATCGGCCTCGATCTGTGGATTGGGATTAGCTTCAGCGGACGCAATCATGGCAAGTGACAATGCTTGTAAGTCACTGGTTTCCCACGAGGCATTGGGCAGCGAACTAAAAAGTTCGCCGTACCCATTGCTTGGTTTGCCACAGGTTGCTGCGGCTGATGTTTGGGCTTCGGCCGGCGATGAGGCAACACTCACGGCGGCGATTGAGCTGGCGGATAAGACGATGGCGGAGATGAGTTTTTGTTTCACGCCAAGAATCTGACAAACGCAGGTATGAAAAGACCGTAAAAAAGTTTTGAGAACGGTAAGAACAACCTCAAGAAACAGGAATGATGACGCGCTCCACAAGTGATTCAATTTCTGAGGCCCAGACACCCCCAGCGCCGTAACACCAGGCAATGGCATCTGGAATCCAAAGCATCGGCTCATGTTTTGCTTGTCGGTGCTCAAAGTAGAGACGTTCGCGGTTTGATCGTGCGGTCAAGATTGTGCGGACATCATCAGAGTCATCGCCTCGACTCTCGATAATGAGCCGTTCAACTTTTCGTCTTTGAAGTACAGATACCAACTCTGCAAGAGCCTGGTGACGAGCTTGAAACAGATGCGTCCGATGGTTGATATTGCTGACCACCAATAATGATTGCGTTGGGGCATTTTTGAGCATGTTGAGAAAATTTCTTCTCGTCGCAGTATTTGCTGAATTAAAGTGAATTCTGCGCCCTTTGAATTGCGACTTTTCAATTTGATGCCGAATCGCTGGAATATTCTGTACATGGACAAGGTTGCAGCACAACAAGTAGCGCTGGCCACGAATGGATTCATCGACGAATGCATCAGTGAAGTGACTCGTCTTTCGCATATATCAAAATTTAGAAATCGGGTATGGCGAAATGGCTTGCCATTGCCACTCCCCGGTGGCAGACTTTTCTTGTCGATGGGCAGAACCATCGAAAGTGAACCCAGTCGCCCACCCTTTGGTGGGGGGACTGGGTTTGCTCCTTCGTGGGCCACATCGGTCAAACACAAACGCCCGATTGCGATTGCAATCGGGCGTTTCGTTGTGGGCCGAGCAGGATTCGAACCTACGTAGGCAATGCCGGCAGATTTACA
>CALPPJ020000237.1 GCA_943325425.2 Bifidobacterium breve
CAAGTCATCGTTGATTAACGCCTTGGCGAATCACAAACAACTTCCGCGTGTTTCAAATACGCCCGGTCGCACGCAACTGATCAACCTGTTTGCTTTGCCTAACGGAAGCACCCTCGTTGACTTGCCTGGTTACGGTTATGCCGCAGTGCCTGGGCGCATTAAGCAAGGCTGGCAAAAAATGATTGAGGGCTATCTGCTTGATCGCGAAGAACTGGTCAACGTTTACGTTTTAGTTGATGGCGAAATTGGGCCGACGAAGCTTGATGTGCAGATGCTCACTTGGTTACGTGCCAATGGTGTGCCGCACACCGTCGTTGCAACAAAGCACGACAAAGTGAAGTCATCAAAGCGCGCGACTCGCAAGAAAGATCTTGCTGCTGGATGCATGCTTGATCAAGGCGACATTGTGTGGGTGAGTGCCAGCAAAGGTGTCGGTATCGAACACCTTCGCTCACTCGTGAACAGTCACCTGAAGGCTTAATTCTTTTCGATTCTGGGTCGTTATTCGGACGTCCAGTGTCCGAAAAGCGACCCAGAATCAAGAGAGTTTGAGCGGTGTGACCGGATTAGCCAATTGGCGTTCGCCATTTTCGATGGCTTCGAGCAAGTGAATTGAAATGTCGGCGACCTTCATCTGGTCGTCTTCAACTCCGGCGGCCTTCACGCCGTCATCAAGCATGATGTAGCAGAACGGACATGCAGTGGCGACGCGGCTTGCGCCAGTACTGATTGCTTCACGGGCACGCTCGTCGTTGACCTTGGTGCCAATTGATTCTTCCATCCACATGCGAGCGCCACCAGCACCACAGCACATGCCCTTGGTTCCGTTGCGTTGCATTTCAACAACTTCGATGCCTTTGATTGAGGCAACGACTTTGCGTGGTGCTAAGTAGACATCGTTGTGACGGCCGAGGTAGCACGAGTCGTGATACGTGATGCGCTCTTCAAGAGTTGCGTTACTGACATCGAGCTTGCCGTTGTCAATGAGCTGCTCGAGAAGTTGCGTGTGGTGAATCACTTCGTACTGACCGCCAAGTTGTGGGTACTCGTTGGCGAGAGTGTTGAAGCAATGTGGGCACTGCGTGATGATTTTCTTGACTCCCATGCCGTTGAGCATGTCGACGTTGGGCATGGCCAACATCTGGAACAAGTACTCGTTACCCGAACGACGTGCCGAGTCACCGGTGCACATTTCACTTGGTCCAAGAATGGCGACATCGATGCCGGCACGCTTGAGCAACTTGGCCATCGACTGCGTGACCTTCTTGTTCTTGTCGTCGAATGAACCAGCACAGCCAACCCAGTAGAGGTATTCGTGCGACAGAACTTCGCCTGGATCAACAATGTCAACGTCAAGTCCCTCGGCCCAATCGCCGCGCTCCCCTTGATTCATTCCCCAAGGGTTGCCTTGGTTTTCCATGGCACGGAACGCGTTACCGAGTTCGGCGGGGAAGTTGCTTTCCATCAATGTGAGGTAACGACGCATGTCGAGAATCTTGTCCAGAATTTCAATGTTTACTGGACAAATTTCATCACAAGCCTTGCATGAGGTACATGCCCAAACTTCTTCTGAACTGATGCGTTCAAACAATGAGTTCGATTTAATGGTGATTTCGACGTCGGTTCCGAGCGGGGGAGTTACGCGACCGCCGGGAGCATGTGCTGCGGTTGCAGCCATGACCTCGCCGGTCTTCAAAACGATTTCGCGTGGGTCGAGTGGCTTGCCAGTTGCATGTGCGGGGCACACGCTCGTGCAACGACCACACATGGTGCATGCATCGGTGTCGAGCAACTGCTTCCATGTGAAGTCTTCAACTACCGAAGCACCAAATGACTCAAGAGATGTCTCGGTGAGATTCGGCATGGCCTTCATCGCGCCCTTGGGACGATCACGATCTTTGAGATACATGTTGAGCGGCGACGTAAAGATGTGGCGCAACATAGTGATCGGCAAGATTGCTAAGAATGCAATGAATGCAACTACGTGAGCGATCCACCAACCTTGGTGCCACAATTCAAGCGAACGTGGGGCCCAACCATCAACAAGGTTTGCCAACGGATAACCAATGAATGACCACTTTTCGTGATCCATATTCACGCCGTTTGCAGTGCTGTCGGCGATGCGGAACATTTCGGCACCAAAGCCAGAAACACCAATGAGCAACATCACGCCGAGGATGATGGCGTGTTCGGGCTTGCTCTTAATACGAATGCGATAGGGGCGTTGTACGTAACGACGAACGATGGCCCACACGACACCAAGTGTGAAAACCAATCCGGCGAGATCACCAATGAGTACATAACCGCGGTACACGTCGCCGTGAAGGAACTTGAGACTCTCGGGCAACTGGTGATCAAGTTCAAGTGCAGTGGTAACTCCGAGCAACACCAAGAAACCGAAGTACATCATTGAGTGCATGAGACCAGCAGCTGAGTCGCGCAACAGTGTGCGCATGTACACACCTGCACGGAAGTCAGCGAGACGACGTTTGGCATTCTTGGCAGTGGTGCGACGACGATCGGATGTACCGCGCTCCCAGTTACGAATGCGATCAGCGAAGCGGAACGAACCCCACAACAACATGGCAGGGATCACTGTGTAGAACGCCAACTGGATTGGACCGGGGATTCCTTCGAAGACCTGACGATGAATCGGGGAGTCGCTTTTCCATTTGGTGAAAAGCGGAAGAACGCCCGACATCATGGTGAAGATCGCCATGAATGAACCGATGGCAATCGAGAGTTGGTAGGGCTTTAGTCGCCGCGGGCCAGAAGGCGCGGCTGAGGTGTCGTCGTGCGTACTCATGCAGGGAGAACGCTAGTTGCCCGAAGGCAAAAAGGAGAACCTTACGGGGCTGTTATTTCAGGTTCCGACCGAGATCGGAGGCGAGAAATCAGCCGAAGTACTGGCGGTCAAGTTCGCGAATGCGACCCGCCAAGGTTCCGAGCAGTTTGTGGGAGAGCGCCGGGATGGCGTCAATGACTCCGAGGAACTGACGCTGGCTGATAACGAGCATCACGCATTCGGTTTCGGCGATGACCGAAGCGGTGCGGGGACCGTGATCAAGGAGCGAGAGTTCACCGACAACGGCGCCGGTTCCGAGAGTCGCAACTTTCTTGCCGTTGCGCTTCACGGTGGCGGTTCCGCTGATGATGACGAAAGCTTCGCGACCGGTCTGACCTTGATCAACGACCAATGCGCCGGCGGCGAAACTCACCTCATCGGCAGCCTTGGCGATCTTTTCGAGGTCCTTGTTGGAGCACGACGAGAAGAGCGAGACTTTACGGAGGCTTTCGAGGTAAGACTTTTTAGAGGCCATGGATGTCACTATATGACGCTCGTGAACATGTGCGAACCATTGGGGGATGTCCCAGTCGTCACGACCC
>CALPPJ020000238.1 GCA_943325425.2 Bifidobacterium breve
ATTTCTAAGTACACCAAGTTGAAGGCCAAAGCCGAAAAAGAACTAGGAAGTGCGCTGGCTGCAGAACGAGCTCGTCGTGCCGCCGCGGCAGCGGCCGCTGCTCGCGCTCAAGCTGCGGCTTTGGTCGCATCGCGGGGTAATGGCGTTCCTAATTCACCAGGTGAAGCAGCCAAGAAGGTGTTTGACCCTTCGTCAATTCCTTCAACGAGTTCGCGTGCGGCGATTGCAGTTGCTGCAGCGAAAAGCCAAATTGGTGTGCCGTATGTGAAGTACATGTCCAAAGAGGGAGTCGGATTCGACTGTTCAGGATTGACGACATTTGCTTGGCAACGAGCAGGTGTTTCGTTGCCACACCAGTCGCGTGCGCAGTTTGGTCGCGGGCCGCAGATTCCCACTGAATACATTGAGCCAGGCGATCTGGTGTATTTCCATAATCCCATCAGCCACGTGGGTATTTACGTGGGTAACGGAATGATGGTTGATGCGCCAGGTGTGGGTCGAGACGTACGGTTGACCGCCGTGACGTGGGCCAAAGTCGTTGGCGTGACTCGCCCGGGGTGAGCCTCGGCGCTGTAACACGAACTACGGTTCTGTTCACAAGTAGGTGAACGGAGCAAGTATGGCTGACCAAGCCAATTCACATTCCACGGCTATCCACGGTAAAGACATTCAAGGTGTCGATATCGACAAGGTGTCGGCGTGGCTTACGGCGAACATTGATGGTGCGCAGGCACCGTTTTCGTTTTCGTTGATTGCAGGCGGCCGTTCAAACCTCACCTACAAAGTCTCTGATGCCAACAATGTTGGCTACGTCTTGCGTCGCCCACCGCTTGGTCATGTGTTAGCGACCGCTCACGACATGGCGCGTGAACATCGCATCATTGCTGCAGTTGGTCAGACCGGCGTGCCAGTACCTAAGACACTTGGTGTGTGTACCGATGAAAGTGTGAATGGTGCGCCGTTTTATGTGATGGCTTTCGTTGAGGGTGAAGTTTTAGACAGTGCTGAAAAAGCCGCCAAGCTTGACCCGTCATTACGTATTGAAGCATCGATGAACTTGATTGATGTGTTGGCTGAATTGCACGCGGTAGATGTGGATGCAGTTGGACTTGGTGATCTTGCCAAGCGTGAGGGTTACATCGACCGGCAGATCAAACGTTGGAGTACTCAGTGGGAGAACTCAAAGACACGTGAGTTGCCTGAGATTGATGAAGTAGTTCGTTTGTTGTCGAGCAAAGTTCCACAACAACAAGGTGTCGTGATTGCCCATGGTGATTTCCGTTTTGGGAATGTGT
Organism: Bifidobacterium breve; assembly: GCA_943325425.2. Lineage (GTDB taxonomy): Bacteria > Actinomycetota > Acidimicrobiia > Acidimicrobiales > Ilumatobacteraceae > Casp-actino8. The sequence continues at coordinate 1,296 of CALPPJ020000238.1, forward strand.
TGACCAATGTTCAAAATGGTCGCATTGCCGCAGTGCTTGATTGGGAACTGTGCACATTGGGTGATCCGTTAGCCGATCTGGGTTACATCGGTGTGTACTGGAGCGATGGGCCATCGTCGGCATTGCGTGCCAATGATCCGACACCAGCTGGTGGTTTTGCGAAGTATCAAGATCTCGTTGATCGCTATGCGAAAACAACGGGACGCGATGTGAGTGGCGTCGATTACTACGTGGCCTTTTCGTGTTGGCGCCTCGCGGTGATTAGTGAAGGTGTGTACGCGCGCTACTTGCACGGTGCAATGGGTAAGCAAGAAGGAATTGACATGAATGCCATGCGTGCTGGTGTTGATGGATTAACAATGCGCGCTCTTGAATCAATTAGAAGACTTTTGTAAACGGAGATTGTTATGAGCACAGATGTTTTAACTGGCTGGGAAAAGGGAACTTTCACTGCTGCATCAATTACGCACGACACGTATCGTCGCGGAACTGGGCCCGGCATCATCGTGGTGCACGAGATTCCGGGAATCACTCCGGCAGTGACTCGTTTTGCGAACGATCTTGTTGATGCGGGTTTCACGGTCATCATGCCGGTTCTCGTGGGGACACCCGGCAAGGCGCCGAGCGGTAGTTACATGGCTTCATCAATGGCCAAGGTGTGTATCTCGAAAGAGTTCACCAATATGGCGCTGAATCAAACGTCACCAGTAATTGCTTGGTTGCGGGCCCTAGGTCGTCAATTGAATAATGAGTTGGTCGAAAAGGGAATCAGCAGCAAAGGCATTGGTGCGTTAGGCATGTGCTTCAGTGGTGGATTCGCCTTGGGCATGATGGTTGATGATCACCTCGTTGCACCAGTGTTAAGCCAGCCGTCAATGCCTTTCAACGTGAGCAAAAGTCGTGCCGGAGATCTGAATTTGTCGCCTGATGATCAGATTGCAGTTGCACGTCGTGCCGAAGAAGGTTGCCAAGTACTTGGATTGCGTTTCACCGGCGACAAGTTGGTCGGGGACCGGTTTGAGTCGTTGCGCAAGTTGATCGGCGATGCGTTCATTGCGATCGAGTTGCCTTCGCAGAGCAAGAAGGATCACTCGGTGCTTACCGAACAACGCGATGAGCCAAGTGTTCAGCGCGTGATTGAGTTCTTTAACGAAAAGCTGAAGTAATTTGTGGTTCTGGTGCAGAATTGTTGCGCTATACGCAATTAATCCACACCAGAATCACAAGGATTAGTACGTGAGTGTGAAGCGCGGGTGTTCCCAAGTTTCAAGTGCGTCGATCGGCGAGCCAGTTGATTCAAGCACATGACGCGCTAATAAACCTTTTGCAGCTTTGGCATCGTGACCCGCAACTTTTCCTGACTTCTCCACGAACGTGACCGAACTCAAACTTGCGTAAGCATCGGGTGCCGGGGTCCACGCAGCACGATGTTCGTTTGGCAATAGATCAATCACATGATGTCCCGCTAGTCGCGCGTTTAACGCTTTCGACAATGGCTCGCGCCACCACGTTGACAACTTTCCGATCGGTGCAAACGACGCACCCATTTTCAATTTGTAGTCGGGTATCTGATCGTCAAAACCAACAAGGCCAAGTAAGCCCGACAACACAATGATTGACTCGGTTGCTCGGACGTGAACCTTGGCGCTCATTGTTGTTGGCGCCATGTGGTCCCAGACCACACCGGTGTAGCGCTCATGAGCGGCCAGTGTTGGTGCGCCAACGATCGAGGTGTTGATCTCTTGAGCACGAGCTAAATGTTTGCCCCCAACCCCGAGCAACTTGGCATCGCCACCACCAAGTTCTTCAATGGCGTTCGCAATCTGAGAGCGGTATGTGCCAAGAGCCTTGCCAAAGTCACCAGAACTGGCCTTCCACTTGGGTGCCGAACCGCCTTCGGCCTTGCCCTCAGATGGTGGGAGCAAAATCACAAGGGGAAATGACTTTCGGCTCACGGTACAAATTCAACTCTATGGAGACAGCGAGTATCGTGATCCTCATGCGCATTCATGTCGACGCCGAAAAATGTCAAGGTCACAACCGTTGCTATGCATTAGCCCCCGAACTTTTTGATGTTGATGATTACG
>CALPPJ020000239.1 GCA_943325425.2 Bifidobacterium breve
ACGGTGTCATAAGTGCGACTCACGCTCGACAGTGTGTCAGTCGATCAGGCAAAAATTGCGAGCCGTGAAAACATCCGAGAATGCGACAGGGCCGGTGTCAACCCCCCGATGACACCGGCCCAGTCGGCGCTGCTCTTTCGAGCGCGTCTTCCAGCTTTTCAGCTAGCGGTCTTGTGACCTGCGACATACCCTAGACCTGCTTTGTGCCAAATGTGAAAATTTGCGCCGAGATTTTTTGCAGAAATTTCCCGAGAAAACGGGGCTTTTTTCACTAATTTCCCTAACGGTTGCCTAATTCACGACTGCGGTCGGTCGCGGCCTTAACGGCCTGAATGAAAGCAGCCCGCACGGCCTCGGTTTCGAGCACCGAAACCCCGGCAGCAGTGGTTCCGCCAGGCGAAGTGACGCTGGCGCGCAAGTCGGCTGGGGCTTCACCCTGAGCTAACAACTTGGCCGAACCAACAAACAATTGACGCACCAAAGTCTCGGCGGTTGCCCGCGGCAAGCCAGCGGCCACACCAGCGTCCATCAAGGCTTCGGCCACCAAGAACAAGTACGCCGGACCACTACCAGCCAAACCAGTCACCACATCAAGTTGCGATTCGGGCACCCGCACCACGAGACCAACTGAACCAAGCACTGCTTCAGCCCACTCAATATCGACTTCAGTGGCATGAGCGCCCCCCGCAATTGCCGAGGCCCCTTCGCCCACTAATGACGGCGTATTGGGCATAGCACGAATGACTGCGACTCCAGTTCCACAGGCTGCCTCAAGAGTTTTGATCGTGACACCCGCAGCAATCGACAACACTCGACCTGCTCCAGCCGTCACGGCCGACTGCGATGCCGCCGGCACATCGGGGGGCTTCACGGCGACAACCGCCGAACCACACGGAGTGATGAGCGGAGAAATGGTGACACCGGGGAACATTGCGGCCAACTGTTCGCGACGCGCCGCAATGACTTCAACGATCACCAAATTGGCGGGCGACACAAAACCCGAAGCCAACAGGCCTCCAGCTAAAGCTGCGCCCATATTGCCGCCACCAATGATGGCCAAAGTTGAAGAACCCGAGGAGTTGCTCATACCTTCACGCTAACGCCTCAGCGCATTCTGTTCGTGCGGTCTCGCTGGCACCGACTTCCCGATCAACACCAGCGAGACCGATGCAGTGTGGGAGAGCGTCAAGTCGTCACGGCGACGGCGACTATTGATTCATGAAACGCGATGCGTAGCCAATAGCCAGCAACGGCCGGAAACACTGTTCAACTTGGGCATATAACGAGCCCACAATGCGATCCAATTCTGATTCGGTGAGACCACTCAGTGGCAACTCACCACGCAAGTACACAGCATCTTCAAGACCTAACGAAAAGTGGGCGCCGATCAATTTGTCATTACGGCGCAACAAGTTCTCATTGAACTCCGCGATGTTTTCTTCGGGCGCAGGCATCACATAGGTCTCGTAACGCAAGGTGCGCTGACCCAGCGTGAGCCACACCGTGATGAAATCTTTGGTGTCGCCCTTCATGCGTACATACCAGCGCGCGCGATACGCCGGATCAGGGTCGCCATGATCAATCGCCAAAATTACTTCGTCTTCGCTCTTCATTTTGGCGAGCCACTCGTCAACTTGACGTTCGATAATCGCCAGCGATGCATCGCTGAACAAATCGCTCACGAGCAGTTCACCAACGCACGTGAGGTGATGTCCGAGTAGACACGGCGTAAACGCGCCGCCGCAAAGCTCCAGGTGTAACGACGACCTCGTTCGGCAGCCGCAGCACTCATTGATGCCGCGAGTGTCGGATTGTTCAACAATTCAGCGGTGTATTTGGCAAACATTTCAGGATCACGATCGGCGACTAAGTAGCCCGTGAGTCCATGATCAACAAGCGAAAGTAATCCACCGACTGCATTCGCAATCACTGGAGTTCCGCAAGCGGCTGCTTCCAGTGCAACCAGTCCAAAACTTTCCGATCGGCTTGGCACCCAAACTGCGTCGGCCGCACGGTAATACGTTGACAACATGTGATGAGCCTGTGGCTCAACGAAATGCACTTGTTGAGTCAAACCAAGTTCATCAATCAGCGCATTCACTCGCGCAACTTCAGAGTCGCCTTGCATTCCACTCGCACCACCAACGACATACAACGAAGCATCGCGGCGGTTCAAAGCAGCCAACGCACGAACTGCAACATCAACACCCTTCAGTGGCTGAATGCGGCCGACGAATAACAACACCGGGCCATCGCCCATTCCTAAAGCAAAACGTGCGCCGCGCTTATCGCCAGGCGTAAAGAAAGCATGTTCAACACCAGGCGCAACAATTTCAACGAGTCCTGGTGGGTTGCCATACAAACGACGGAACTGATCTTCTTCTTGATCACAGCTCACACAAATGGCATCGGCACAACCAATGATTTGTGCTTCAGCGCGTTCACGACGTTCGGGTTCGGGGTCTCCGCCTTCGGCCTTCACGCGCGCCAAAGTGTGAAAGGTCGTCACTAAAGGAATTCCAAGTTCATGCTTAAGCGAATGTCCGGCCACGCCCGACAACCAATAATTTGCGTGCACAACATCGGCTGCGTGGGCATGACGAATATCGTCCAACACGAAATCGGTGAAGGTCGGAATCATTCCTTCAAGTTCTTCTTTGGGCAAATCAATTCGGCCGGCGGGCACATGAACCACTCGGTGATTGGGTTCGACTAAAACTTCTCGGGGCAATCCACTGCGCCACTCGCGCGTATAAGTAGTGACTTCAACGCCAGCGTGAGCGAGACCCGCAACGAGTTCGCGCACGTACACGTTCATACCGCCCGAATCACCAACGCCTGGCTGAGCCAGTGGCGAGGTGTGGAAAGAGAGCATGGCTACACGCGTCACAGAAGATGAAAACTATCGGTGGTCAGCGAACTTTGCCTGAACGTGCCCCAAGTTGGGCCCTTTGTACAGGGCTTTAGTTTTGCAACAAGGTGTCAACCGAGGCATCGCCGTCGCGATAGCGACGCACCAACTCGGCGGTTAAGGCATCAATACGATCAAACAACTGCCGACGAATCTCAGACTGCGTTGACTCAAAGGCCTTCAAACCTGACTCGAGTGCCTGCAAGCCAGCGTCATCGAGGTCGGCCATATTGTCAAACCCCAACTGATCACACAAGTCATCAAACTCGGTGAGCAACGGATGATCGGCGCTCACTTCGGTGTCACGGGGCGGTCGAGCCGAACCCGTGCTGGGGGCAGGTCCAACACCTGAACGCACGATTTCAGCCACCGAAACAGTGCCCGTGCCATCGGCTTTGTGTTGACGAACTGCTGTCACCAAATCAACACGACCCTGCGCCAAACGACGAACGAACGACACCGCGTC
>CALPPJ020000240.1 GCA_943325425.2 Bifidobacterium breve
CATCGTTGGTGTAGACATCGGCGAGCGAGACACTGAGGCGCGCCACGATTGATAGGCGATGTTCGGGGGCATCAATGACTGATGCGGTGGAGTCAATGGCAGAAACCTCGAGTGGTAATTCGGTTCCGCCAACACCAGCAAGGTCAGTCGCCAGAACCAAGAGGTCGGGTCGACTGCAAAGTGGGGGAAGGGTCCACGTAAACAACAGAGGAAATTCAAAACCCTGCGGGGGTTCGTCAGTTGGCTCTTCGATTTTGCTCATTTCATCTTCAAAGCCCAAGAGGGCGCGAGGGTCGACTTCGAGTGAAAGATGCAAGTCAATGGGTCCATCGCAGGCTTCTTCGGGATGCAGGTCAACTTCCCATAACTGGCGGAGCGAATAGGTCTCGACGAAGTGCCGCTCATCGTGAACATGGAAACCATGGTCAATGGCATGACTCTTCATGTCGGAGACAAACCCAGCAACATCAATGAAAGCCATAACCCGTCCTTTGAAACTGAGTTCAGGATAATGGGCGAGAGGCGCACTACCCTCGTTGTTATGGACCCCAATCAGGTGCTCGCGTTATTGCATAAGGTCGCCGATGCAATTGCGGTCGAGTTACGAAATATCACCAATTGGGGCCCCTCGGGTCGGCGTGATGGTCAATATGCCGCAGACCTCGTGGTTGACCAGATTGCGCTTGACCTCTTGCGTAAGGCGGGTGTCGGCATTGTGTCAGAAGAAAGCGGTGTCGAGAATCTTGATCACGATGTGGTCGTGATTGTCGATCCGTTAGACGGCTCAACAAACGCAAGTCGTGGAGTGCCGCACTACGCCACGTCGCTGTGTGCAGTGGACGCTGCTGGCCCGCTCGTCGCTCTGGTTGTTGATCAGGCTGTTGGCACACGATGGTGGGCATTGCGCGGTCTGGGAGCGTTCAGAGATGGCGTAGCTATGAACCGTCAACCGATGACCGAATGGTCATCGGCATTAGTCGCGGTGTCGGGTCGCCCGCCGGTTGACGCGGGTTGGGCCCAGTTCAGATCATTGGGGGCATCAGCCATAGATATCTGTTATGTCGCTGACTCAACGGTTGATGCTTTCATCGATATGAGCCCGAGTGCACATGGCGTGTGGGATTACGCAGCTGCGTATCTGATCTGTCAAGAAATCGGCGTGCGTATCGAAGATGCGCAGGGCCGCGAATTGATTGTTCTTGATCATGCCGCACGTCGAACCCCGGTCGCGGCACCAACTGGAATTTTCGATCAGGCACTTTCGGCGCGACTCAAATTGCCGTTGTAATACTGTTGTAGCGACTGGTCAGACCGCGTCGGCAGAGCGTTGGCCTTCATGCCACACGCGCGAGACACTCGGATGACGCAACTTGCCGAGCGCCCGAGCTTCAATCTGGCGGACTCGTTCACGAGTGATGCCAAGCTTCTCGCCAATTTCTGAAAGCGTCATCGGGTGATCGTCAATACCGAAACGAGCACGCAACACTTCTTCTTCGCGTTCTTCAAGGCGACGAAGCTGTTCAATCAATGCCCGCTTTTCGAGAGCGGCGGCAGCGGACTCGAATGGTGAGATTGCACCTTCGTCAGCAATGAGGTCACCGAGTTCTGAATCGCCGTCGTTATCGAGGGGTGTGGACAACGAGACCAATGGGCGGCGGTGCTGATGAACAAGCGCAACGCGCTCGGCGCTCACGCCCGACAACTCGGCGATCTCTTCAACTGTTGGCTGACGATCAAGTTCGGCGGCCAGTTTCTCGGTGCTTTGATCAATGAGTGAATAGACCTCGCGCACATGGGAAGGAACACGAATGGTTCGCGACGAATCGGCCAAGGCACGACCAATCGATTGGCGAATCCACCATGTGGCATACGTCGAGAACTTGAAACCCTTTTCGTGGTCAAAGCCCTCAACAGCGCGCATCAGGCCAAGGTTGCCCTCTTGAATGAGGTCTAAGAGTCCGAGTCCGGCGCCTTCATAGCGGCGAGCCACACTGACGACTAAACGCAGATTGCATTGAATGAATTGGGCCCTGGCATCATCTCCGGCGTGGAGCGTGCGCATGAGTTCAGTGCGCTCACGTCCTTTAGGTGCGGGATCAAAATCAAGGCGTTCTTGGGCGAAACGTGAGGCCAAAATGAGCGCAGCGAGACGACGTTCATCATCAGCGGTGAGCAGCGGGTAGGTCCCGATGTCATCAAGATATTGTCGAAGAAGTTCGCTTTCAGCGTCACCAGGGCGGGTTGCCACGAGAAAAACCGTAGTAGCGCGAGGCGCATACATCGTGGATACTCGGTGTTTCTCGTTTTGAACGGCTGGGTGGACGGTATGATTTGAACTTCTATACGGGCGCTTAGCTCAGTTGGTTAGAGCTCCTCGCTTACACCGAGGAGGTCGGGGGTTCGAGTCCCTCAGCGCCCACCCGTTATTGATCTATCAAATTGCTCTGTTGATCAGTATCCCTTTGGCACCCACAAAAAGTGTTTATAGTTTTGTCATGACGGACAAGAAAATCAAAGATTCACTGTCGACTTCGACGCATGCGCTGCGCATCAGATGGGCGGCTATCGGTGCGGCCATAGCGGTGTCTCTTGGTGGTGGTGTCACTTTGTTCGCTCAAGCCGAAACTGCGCCAGCAAGTAGTTCAACCTTTGTTGCGGTGGCACCAGTCCGTGTGCTTGACACCCGCCCTGACGTCGTTTTGTGGGCGGGTCCATTCGTGACAGGGGTGCCACATGATGTGAAGGTGACTGGTTCAATTCCAACCAGTTCTGGAACGCAGACAGTTATGCCTACTGGTTCAACTGGAGTTGTCTTGAACGTCACCGTTCTTAACTCAACCGCAGATGGATTTGTGTCAGTTCGCCCGGCCGACGCTGCTGGTGCTCCCCAGACGTCGAATATCAACTTTGAAGCCCGCAAGACAGTTGCGAACTCAATCACTGTGAACTTGCCGACGTCGGGCTCAGATGCTGGCACCTTTGAAGTGTGGTTTGATTCGATGGGGGCCGCCGGTGCGACGGCCGATATTTTGGTCGATGTCACTGGTTACTACACGTCATCATCAATTGCTGAAATTGAAACAGCAATTGACAAAAAGAGTGACGCGATTGCGATCTTCGGATCAGACGGCGAAGACTTCGGGGATATCCATTTGACCAACGAGTATGAAGGTCTTTATTGGACCGGTAACGAATGGTTGTATCTAAGTGAGGGTTATATGGGTAATACTTTCCTGGCTTTTAACTCAAATAATTGCTCCGGTCAACCATACATGTTGGACGGCGGACTGGTCGTCGATGAAGATGACCTCGGAAAGTTTTACCAAGCAAATTATGACGGAGGATCTGTTTCATTAGACAACAACGTCTTC